>NZ_JBGCCA010000032.1:0-121901 GCF_041261265.1 Streptacidiphilus sp. MAP12-33 | reverse complement strand
CGCCTGCTGAATACGAAGCCGCCTACTACCTGACAGCCACGAAACCGCAGGTCACATTCACAACCTAGAGTCTCCGACCAAGCCGGTGCGGTTCATCCTGCCGGTGCTTTCCGGATCGCCCTGGCCGAGGGTGGTGTCCAGTCCAGGCTCGCGGATATGCAGCTGGACATTCGTCCGGTTCCCGTGCCGCAACAGCTGCGCTCTCCGCACCCGGTGGTGGCCAAGCTTCGTGACGACGAGGGCCGCCTGGTGATGCCTGCGGCTGTGCGGCGGCGGGCTCTGCTGATTTTGCAGGCCTTTGCGGCCGAGGCGGAGCGGCGCGGGTATCGGGTGCGGGAGAAGCCTGTCCCGGATCGCCGCCGCAGGGGCGGCTACAGCTACGGTGGCCGGCACTATCCGCCCTCGTACTCGTGCCGGGAGGGGGAGTTCGAAGTGGTGGTGGAGGAGTTCACGTACACGGTGACCGTCGAGCAGGAGACGCCGAATTCAGCCGACCCGGAGAAGGCTGCCCGGCTCCTGCTCAAAGCTGCTCGCTCGACGTGGAACGACCGCAAGACCTGGACGGTCGAGGACCAGCTCCCGAAGGCCATGGCGATGCTCCCGGAGCGGGCGGCCGAGGACCGCCAGCGAGCGTTGGAGCAGGAACGCGCTGAGGCCGAGCAGCGGGCGCGCTGGGAAGCGGCCATGGCCGGGGCACGGGAGAAGGCGGTCCAGGAGCAGTTCGCCAAACATCTGCGTCGGCAGGCGAAGCTGTGGTGCGAGGCCAGGGACCTGGATGCCTACTGCGATGCGCTGGAGCACCGACTCGCCGCCGAGACCGCCGCGGGGGAGAGTGGTGGGGTGGCGGCGGCGCGGGAGTGGCTGGACTGGGCGCGAGCCTACGCGCGCGCCCTGGACCCACTCACCGAACTGCCGGTTACGCCCAAGCCCCGCAAGGTCGAGCCGAAGGACCTCGAACCGTACCTCGACGGCTTGAGTCCCTACGGCCCCAACGCCGGCAGTGTTCGCTGGCACTGATTATCGGCGGGCGTGGCCCCGCCTTTGCCTGCTGAGGGTGACGAACGCCCCCGAGCAGGTCGCTTCGCCGGGTGGGCAGGCCCGTCTCTTCCTTGGGTTTGTTTGCCTGCGCTGCCAGCGCAGGCAAGACGGGAACCTGCCCGCCGGAAGGCAGTCGGGCAGCGCGAACTTCACTCTGAGGCGGTCAGTTTCGAAATGGCGACCTGGATTGCCTTCTGTGCGGCGTTGGTGCTCACCAGGGTGAGTTGGCTTGATCCCGGTCTTGCCAACCCTGAGTCCACGGCAATGAATTGGGCCTTGCCTGGGCTCCTCGGCATGTTGTCGATGGCTTGCCCGAAGGGCTTTCCAACGGTGACCACGAGGTCGCAGTGCTGATTCACAAGGCCGGCCAGGTACGGTCCAGCGTTTTCGCCTCGGGGTATTGGGACCTGGATCTGCTGTGCGTTGACGCGCTCGCCTGAGACGGCGTGACGCATGAGTGACCACAGGTGTGTGACGGTGGCCCCATTCGACGGGTTGGAGTCTGAGGCCAAGCAGGCCGTCGGCCGGCCGGACACGTCGGCGACCTTGAGCGGGGGATTGGCGTGTCTCGTCGCAGAGAACACCCACAGGGCGCCGACTGTTGCCGCGACACACAAAAGGAGCGCAAGTCCGATGGGCTTCCTTCTGCCCGTCCCGACAGCGGGCCTCCGGTGCTTCCAAGGGCCCCTCATCTGGATGCCTCCCTGTCTCTCTGGCGGTCTGGCCAATCGAAGGTCCACTCAAGAACGCCACGAATACAGATTCCGCTTGAGAGTGGCGCTCGTGGACGGCCGTCATGCTAGCGCTCTCGTCTTGCGAGCTTCACGCTCTGGCTGTGAGTCAGCTGTGCGCGGTCTTCCAATCGCAGCCTGTGAGTAAGAGTTCCGTGAAGGTTCTTTCGAAAGTGGCCCCCGTTTCACCTGTGCATTTGAGGACTCGGGAGCGCATACCACCTGGAAGTGCGCATATTGATTAGTCGACAAGGCGCTTGATCATCTGTAGAAATGTGTGCGTTCTGTGTCCTCGAGCGGGTTAATGTCCGCGCTGCGTTGGGGGTTGGCGTGCGCCGCTCGCTGTCGGTCCATCAAGTGGTTTCCTGGGTTCGGACGCAGGTCTGTGCCTTGGTGACTGGTGGGCGCACTCGGTTTGGGTGGCGGGGCCGGCGCCTTTTGCTGCGGGCATCCGCCATGCTGTCCGTGTTGGCCCTGGTGATGACCGCGGCGACGCAGGAGGCCAGTGCTTTCACGGCACTTGAAGCAGTTCAGGCGGCCCGCGCGCACGGACCGAGTCAACTGAGTGGGTCAGCGGCAGGGCTCGGTCATCGGGTCAGTGCCTCGGACACCGAATTGGGGTCGGCGGGAACGGGCTCGGGACCAAAGCGCGGCAAGGGGGAGATCCCTGCGGCGGCCAAGGCGCTCGGAGCTGGTGGGACGAGGCTCTCCTCGGCGCTCGGTGCTCGCGCGACGGGCAAGACGGTGCAGCCTCCGGCAGGGTTGGTGCAGACCCTTCAGGGCGCTGCGAGGAAGGCTGGCGCCGCTCCCGTGTCGGGCAAGGACGCGTCGGCGCAGACGGGTGTTCCGGGCCTTCCCGTTGCGGGGAAGGAGATCGTTTCCCTCCGTACTGCTTCGACGAGCATCTACCAGAACCCGGATGGGACGCGGACCATGCGCGTCTACTCCAGTCCCGTGCACTACCGCACGTCCTCTGGAACCTGGGACGACATCAACACCGCGCTGGTCAGTCGCTCCCGTGACGGGCGGCTCGGCGAGGCCGCGAACTCGACACCGGTGACTTTCGCGGCGCAGGCTGACGCACCCGCCCTGGTGAGCTGGGCGCTCGACGCCAGTCACACCGTGTCCTACGGAATCCTGGGCGCCCAGCCCGTGGCAGGCCAGGTGCACGGCAACACCTTGACCTTCGCTGATGCCTTCCCGGAGAGTGACGTCGTCTACGACGGCGAGGGTGCTGGCATCAAGGAGACGCTGGTCCTGCATGACGCGTCCGCTCCCACGACGTGGACCTTCCCTCTGGCCCTGAACGGCGTCTCGCCCACGCTGGACAAGTCGGGCGACGTGAGCTTCATCGATTCCTCGGGTCACGTGCTCTTGGTCATCCCGCGCGGATTCATGCAGGATTCCGCCTCCAACGGTGCCGCTCACCAGGGGCAGGCGGCCCCGGTCACCTATTCGCTGGTGCAGGTGGACGGCGCTCCGGCGCTGCGTATGACCTTGGACGCCTCGTGGCTGCACGACCCGAAGCGGGTATTCCCGGTCCGCGTCGATCCCAGCACCCAGACGGCGACGGCCGGCGCCTCGACCTACGTCGAAACAAACGACGGGACCAATCACTCCACGGGTCCGGAGCTCGACGCGGGTACGTACGACGGCGGCACGCACGTCGCCAACACATACCTGACGTTCCCGGTCGGCACCACGCTGCAGAATGACTACATCGAGGCGGTCGACCTCGACATGGTCGTGATCGACTCGGCGAACTGCAGCACGCCCGAGGCTGTGGACGTACGGAAGATCGATGCCTCCTGGGCCCCTGGCTCGATCTCGGCGTTCCCGGGCGTGACGGTCGACAACGGCGTACTCGGCACGGCAAGCTTCACCGGCGGCAGCAACTGTGGCGGCTCGTTGTGGCAGACGATCCACGTGGGCGTCGGCCCCCAGGCAGCGGGCACCCAGCTCGTCGAGGACTGGGCGCACGGAGGTACGAACAACGGCTTGGCAGTCACGGCCTCGGACACCGACACCAACGCCTGGAAGAAGTTCAACAGCGTCAACGTCTCCGGTGGCCAGCCCTACCTCAGCATTCAGTACAGCCCCTACGGCGCTGACTACTCCACCCCGTCCAGCTACGTGATGCCCACGAGCCAGTCCACCGGCTCGCAGAGCGTGACGCTCACCAACCGCGGCACCACGTCCTGGACCTCGTCCAACATGAAGCTCAAGGCACGTCTGTTCGACGCGAGCTGGCACGAGATCTCCACCTCCACACCGCTGACCGCAATCCCGAGCACAGTCGCGCCGAACGCCTCAGTCACGATGACGGGAACGATTCCGGCGCTGACGGCTGGCACGACGTACCAGCTGTGCTGGGATCTGTACCTCAATGGCACATCGTCCCTCGCAGACACCTACGGCGTGCCGTTCCAGAACTGCACGTGGATCTCCGCCAAGAACATCCCGCCGCAGATCGACGCGATCGAGCCGCTGTCCAATACCACCGTCACCTCGCTCACACCCGAACTCTTCGCCACGGGGCACGATCCGGACAACTGGCCGGGCAGCGGACTCACCTACGACTTCCAGCTGCTGTCGTCCTCCGGCACCCAGCTGGCCACCTCGGGCTGGCAGTCCGGCCGCAACTGGGTCATCCCCCGTGGGCTACTCGCGTGGAACGGCACCTACGAGTGGACCGTCGCCGTCTCCGACAGCCACGACCAAAGCGCCTGGTCGAACCCGGCCGCGCTCTCCGTGCAGATCCAGCAACCTGAGATCACCTCGAGCCTCTCGAACGTAGGGGGAACCGGGCAGCCGTTCGACGCGAAGACCGGGAACTACACGACGTCCGTCACGGATGCGGATGTCAAGGCCATTGGTCCCGCCCTCACAGTCACCCGCACCTACAACTCCCTCGACCCCCGCTACTCGGGGATGTTCGGCGCGGGCTGGTCGAGCCTGTACGACATGCGGCTCAACCCCGACTACAGCACCGCGGGCGACGGCGGCGTGGTCCTCACCAACGCCCAGGGGCGCCAAGAGCGCTTCGGCCGCAACACCTTCGCTCTCGCCGGGGCCGCCTCCGTCGGGGACGTGACCGGCGACGGGATCGAGGACATCGTCGCCGTCGACGACTCCACCGGCGACCTGTACCTGTACCCAGGGCCGGACTACTCCGCCGCCACTCGCATCGGCATCGCCCACAACTGGAGCACCAATGACGTGACCATGGCGGGCCTTCCGTCCGGGAACTGGAGCACGCTGACCAACCTGACCGGCGGCCAGGTCGACGGCAGCGGTCACGGCGACCTGATCGGCGTTGACCCCAGCGATGGCAGCCTGTGGGAGTTCACGGGCAAGGCGACCGGTTCCAACCAGCCGACGTGCAGTGGTGTTGTGTGCAGCCACCTGATGACGTCCTGGCAGTCCAACGGCCCATTCTCCTCCTATGCGCCTGGGGAGATTGGCACCGGCGGCTGGAACGGCATGACGGACCTGACCGTGACGCCTCCGCTGTCGGGTGACGGGAAGAAGGACCTGCTCGCGGTGGAGAAGTCCACCGGCATCCTGTGGGCGTACCCGTTCAACTCCGACGGCACTCTCGGCTCGCGCGTCGAGGTCGGCACCGGCGGCTGGAACGGCATGCGCGAGCTCACCGGCGGCACCTTCAACGGCGCCCCCGGACTGATGACCATCGACCCGAACAACAACCTCAAGCTCTACCCAGCCAAGGGCACCGGCACGCTCGGCACCGGCGTGTGGAACACCACCACAACCGAGGGCCCGGGCTGGGCCACCTACCAGGGCCTGGCCGCCGTCAACGGCATCAGCGGCGACACCAACACCGACTTCGTCGCCACCGACATGAGCCCCGGGGTCCAGTACCTCTACCACTCCACCGGCAACTTTGCCGGCAGCGGCAAGACCACCACCGGCATGGACCTGTACACCTCCCCCGAAGGCGAGGCGCAGGATCTCTACCCGCAAACCGACGGCAGCTGGGTACTGCGCGAGAGCAACGGCACCACGTACACGTTCGTCCAGGGCGCCCCGATCCGACACACCTGGGGACCGATCCAGCAGAACCAGGAATGGCTGCCGTCCTCGATCAAGGACAAGAACGGCAACGTTCAGACACTGACGTGGACGAACAACACCCTATCCGCGGTCACTGACAACGCCAGCACCCGTGCCCTGCACTTCGCGTGGGACAGCACCGGCTCGCACGTCACCCAGATCGCCACCGACGCGGCCGGGCCCGGAAAACCGGCGCTCACCTGGACCTACGCCTACGGCAACTCCGCCAACCCCAACGAGCTGACCCAGGCATGCGCTCCGCCGACTGGCACGAACACCAGCCCGTCGTGCACCAACTACACCTACACCGACTCCGCCACCAGCGGGACGCCAGGTAGCCACTACCGCACTGCGGTGATGGACGCGGGCCCCAAGTCGTACTGGCGCCTGGACGACCCGCTGCAAAGCGCCCGCGTCACCGACGAGGTCCTGGCCAACGAGGGCGCCGACAACGGTACGCCTGCCGGCGGTGTCGATCTCGGTGACCTCTCCGGACCGCTGACAGGTTCGCCAACCACCTCTGCCGGCTTCAACGGCAGCACAGCGCAGATTTCGCTGCCCGACGACACCGTCAAGACGTCCTACCTGTCGGTAGGCATGTGGTTCAAGACCACGACCAAGGGCGGCGTCCTGTTCTCTTACCAGGCCGACAGCCTGGCCAAGTCCACCACCAGCAACGCGTACACCCCGGCCCTGTACATCGGCGCCAGCGGCAAGCTGTACGGCCAGTTCTTCGGCACCGGCGCGTCCATCGCCCCGATGAGCACCAGCGGCAATGTCGCGGACGGCACCTGGCACTTCGTAGTCCTGGCCGCAGCCGGCAACCAGCAGCAGCTGTGGCTTGACGGTTCCCAGGTTGCATCGCTGTCCGCGCAGGTCCAGCCGATCGTGGAGTCCAAGACCTACGTCGGGGCCGGGTTCCTGGGCGGCCTGTGGCCGGACCAGCCCCACAACACTGGCAACACCGGCTACGCGACCTACTTCAACGGCCAGATTGCCGAGGTCGCCACCTACGAGCACGCGCTGGGCGCGACCGCGATCATCTCCCAGTACGAGTCCGCCACGCACCAGGCCAGCGAGCTCACCGGCATCACGTTGCCGTCCGGCAAGTCCAACCTCGCTGTCACCTATGACGCCGTCAACGACCGCGCCTCGAAGATCACCGACTCCAACGGCGGCAACTGGACTCTCCATGTTCCGACCGTGTCCGGATCGGTGCAGGCCTATCGCACCGCGGTCAAGGGTTCCAACCCGTCCGGCTACTGGACCCTGTCTGACTGGAACGGCACCCAGGCCGCCAACCAGCAGTACTCCGCACGGCCCACGCCCAACAACGGGACCTACTCCAACGTCACCCTCGGCGCCACCGGCGCTTTGGCGGGGGAGACGTCAGCGAGCTTCGACGGCACCGACTCGTGGGCCGAACTGCCCGCCACCAACGTCCCCCAGGTCGGCCCCGGCACCATCAGCCTGTACTTCAACACCAGCCACCCCGGGGTGCTGTTCTCCTACCAGTCCTTTCCGATCGGCGCCGCGCACGCCGCCGGCGGCAGCGACCAGTGGAACCCGGCCCTGTACGTCGGCACCGACGGCAAGCTCCGTGCGGAGCTGTGGAACGGCAGCGTCGACCCGCTCGCCACCACCGCCACCGTGACCGACAGCAAATGGCACTCTGTTGTCCTGACGGCCACCGGCACCAACAGCCAGACGCTCTACCTCGACGGCACTTCCGTCGGGACTCTGTCCGGCACCATCTCCGCCAACGGCACCGGACACGTCTTCGTCGGTGCAGGCGCCTCCGACGGCTGGCCCTCCGCGCTCAGCGACCCCGACGGCCACTTCAACGGCCAGATCTCCAACGTGGCCGTCTACCCCTTCGGCCTGAACAGCACCCAGGTCTCCAACCTGGCCGTCTCCGCCGGATCCACCACCGGCTACGAGACCTGCGGCATCGGCGGCTGCACCACCAACTTCCACACCATGTACGACGGCGCCGTCCTCGGCCTGCACCCGACCGGTTACTGGCCTTTCGATGACGCCACCGGCAACATCGCCACCGAACTCGTCTCCGCCACCGCATCCGAGCAGAACCGCGGCACGTTCAGCGCCACCTCCCACAGCACGACCACCGGCCCCTGGGCGATGCTGCCCGGCACCGCCAGCAGCACCCAGGCCGCGGTCTTCGACGGCTCCAGCTCCTACGTTCAGCTCCCTGGCACTATCGCCCCCAAGTGGGCGCCGGCCAGCGTCGAGGTCTGGTTCAACACCAACAGTCCCGGCGTCATCTACAGCTACCAGGTCCCCCAACTCGGCACGAGCGGCGGCGCCTACGACCCGGCCCTCTACGTCGGCACCGACAACAAGCTCCACGGCGAGTTCTGGACTGGCTCCAGCACCGGCGCCATGAGCTCCACGCAGACCGTCACAGGTGGCTGGCACTTGGCCGCCCTGGTTGCCAACGGCAACACTCAGCAGCTCTACCTCGACGGCCAGCCCACCGGCACACCCCTGACCGGAACCGTCCAGTACAACGGCAACAGCTACGCCTACCTCGGCGCCGGCCACGACAGCGGCTGGCCCTCCGCACCGACCGACGCCGACGGGCACTTCAACGGCGCCCTCGCCGACTTCGCCACCTACAACTACGGCCTGTCCCCCTCCACGATCCTCGGGGACTACCAAGCCGCCACCACCGCGAACAACGGCACCGGGGCCACCTCCGACGAGGCTTACCGGGCCCGCGTCGTCCAAGACGGAGCCGCCGACTACTGGCGCCTGGACGACCCCACCACCTCCCCCTACGCCCAGGACGAACTCGGTACCTCCCTGCCCGACCCCTACGCCGGCACCTACACCAGCACAACCCTCGGATCCGCCGGCCCCTCCGGCACCCCCGACGCGTCCGCCGCCGGCTTCGACGGCAGCAGCTCCTCCCTCCAGCTCCCCGCCACCGCGGCCCCCATCACCGGACCCGCGAGCATCGAGCTGTGGTTCAAGACCAGCACCGCCGGCGTCCTGTACAGCTACCAGACCAACCAGCTGGGCACCGCCACGACCGGCAGCGACGACTGGAACCCCGCCCTCTATGTGGGAGCTGACGGCAAACTCCACGGCCAGTTCTGGACCGGCGGGACCGCCAACACCGCCACCAGCACCAGCACCGTCACTGACGACAACTGGCACCAAGCCGTCCTGACCGCCACCGGCAGCACCCAGCACCTCTACCTCGACGGCGTCTCCCAGGCCACCATCAACGCGGGCCCCGTCCAGTTCAACGGTGACGCAGGCGTTTACATCGGCGCCGGTACCGTCACCGGCTGGCCCAGCGCCCCCACCGCCGACTCCACCGGCACCAACCACTTCCACGGCACCATCGCCGAAGTCTCCTACTACCCGGCAGCCCTCGACGCCACCACCGTCACCAGCCACTACCAGGCCATGGGCAACGCCACCAGCCCCGCCGCCGTCATCACCGCCACCGTCACCGACCCCGGCAACAACACCCTGAGCTACCGTTCGGACGCGATGGGCCGGGAGATATCCAGCACAGACGCGTACGGCAACACCACCAGCTACACCTACGACAGCGCCGGCAACCTGTACACCGTCACCGACCCCGACGGCCACACCACCACCCACGGTCACGATGCCCGCGGCAACATCGTCTCCACCACCACCTGCCGCAACCCAGGCAACTGCCAGACCAGCTACGCCACCTACTACCTCGACGCGACCAACGCGCTAGACCCCGCCAACGACCAGCTCATCACCATGGCGGACGCCCGCTCGTCCAGCAGTAGCGACACGACCTACGTGACGACCTACGGACATGACAGCGTCGGCAACCCCACCTCCACCGAACGACCCGACGGCAGCACCAGCCGGAACACCTACACCACCGGCACCGAACCTGCAGTCGGCGGGGGCACCGAGCCGCCCGGCCTGCTCGCGAGCAAGACCGATTTCGCAGGCCACAAGACCCAGTACAGCTACCAGAGCAACGGTGACCTCGACCACGTCACCAGTCCGTCCGGCCTTGTCACCTCCTATCCCAGCTACGACGCGCTCGGACGACTCCTGACCAAGTCGGTGAGCTGCAGCAACTGCGGCAGCGGACAGTCGACCATGGTCACCACCTACACCTGGGACGGCCAGAGCAACCTCCTCACCCAAACCGACCCGGCCACCACCGACGCCGTCACCGGCGTCGTGCACACCCCGCAGACGAGCTACGTCTACGACACCGACGGCGACCAGCTCAGCCGTACCGTCAGCGACCTCACCGGCGGCGACACCGCCCGCGCCACGAGCTGGCAGTACAACGCCACGAACGACCTTGTGCAAAAGCTCACCGACCCGGCGGGCCGTGCCACCACCTACTCCTACGACAACTACGGGAACGTCACCGGAAAGACCGACCCGGCCGGCACGCAATACGCCTACAGCTACTCGCCGATGGGCCAGCTGCAGTCCACCGCGATCGCCAACTACACCGGCAGCCCCAACAACCCTGTCTCCGCCCACTGGGTGACCATCGACTCCCGCTCGTACGACCCGGCCGGGCGCCTGGCCGCCGACACCGACGCGATGGGGCGCACCACCCACACGTACTACTACGACGACAACCACGTCGCCGAAGTCGACCTCGACGGCTTCCACAACAGCGACGGCACCACACGCAACGTCGTCGAGGAGTCCGACAGCTACGACGCCGCCGGCAACCTGACCTCGCAGACCAAGGGCGGCGGGAAGACCACCACCGCCCTCACCTACGACACCGACGGCCGGCTCACCAGCACCACCCTCGACCCCGGCGGCCTGGCCCGCACAAGCACCGCCACGTACAACGCCGACGACACCATGGCGAACATCGTCAAAACGGGCGCGGGTGTCTCGCAGGAAACCGACTACCTCTACGACAACCTCGGCGACGCCACCAGCACCACCGTCAAGGACACCAACGGCGACCACACCGCCACCGTCAGCTTCGACCAGCGCGGTCTGCCCCTGTCGTCCGTCTCAGCCGACGGAAACGCCAACGGCGCCACGGCCGCGAACTACACCACCTACTACACCTACGACGCAGACGGCCACCTCACGACCTCGATCGCCCCACCGGTCACCATCGAGACCTACAACCCGGCCACAGCCAGCAGCACCGCCGCCCAGCAGACGCCCATCACCTACACCGGGTACGACACCTTCGGCGACGCCACGTCCGTCGAGGACCCCCAGGGAACCCTGACCAGCAGCGGATCCACGCAGGCCGCGATCACCACCACCACCTACGACCAGGACGGCGAAGCAGTCGCCGTCGCGTCCCCGGCGTACACCGACCCCCACATCGGCTCCGTCCTGCACCCGGTCACCACCGCCGGCTACGACGCCCTCGGCCGACTGCAGAGCGCCACCGAAGACCCGACCGGCCTCAACCTGACCACCACCCGCAGCTACGACCAGCTCGGCAACCTGGTCAAGGTCACCGGACCCCAGCTGAACAGCGAGCCCGTCACCCAGACCTACAGCTACGACCTCGACGGCGAGGTACTCTCCGCCACCGGCCCCACCGGAGCGGTCACCGAGGCCACCTACGACGACCTCGGGCGCGAGATCACCAGCACCGCCGACGAGCGCTACCCCAGCCCCCAGTCGTACACGACCAAGTACACCTGGGACGACGCCGGCAACCAGCTCACCTCAACACAACCAGGCGGCGGCACCACGACCGCCAAGTACAACGCCGCGAACGAAGCGACCAGCGTCACCGACCCAAGCCAGCTCACCACCAGCACCGGCTACGACGGCCTCGGGCGCTCAACCACGGTCACTCAACCCGATGGCACCAAGGCCACGACCGCCTACAATCCGCTCGGTGAGCCGCTGACCGTCAGCACCGTCGACAACACCGGAGCCACCACAGGGACCGCCTACTACGGCTACGACCTGGACGGCAACCGCACCAGCAGCACCGACAACGTGGCGAACCCCGCCGACCAGGCCGCGCACACCACCACTTACGCCGTCGACGCGCTCGGCCGTATCACCCGGCAGGTCGAACCCGTCGCGACCGGAACGTCGATCACTACGACCTTCGGCTACGACGCCGACGGCAACCGCACCCGCTTCACCAACGGCAAGAACATCGCCACCTACTACACCTACAACAGCCTCAAGCAGCCCGAGTCCACCATCGAGCCGCCCACCACCGCGTCCCCCAACCCGGCCGACGGCACCTTCACCACCAGCTACGACAGCCTCGGTGAACCCGTCACCCTCGTCGAGCCCGGCGGAGTCGTCCGCCAAAGCACCTACGACGTCCTCGGCAACCTCACCGGCGAGACCGCCACAGGCGCAGACACCACCACGGCCGCCCGCAGCCTCACCTACGACGCAGCCGGCAACCTCACCTCCGCAGGCACCCCCAGCGGCACCGCCGACACCTACACCTACGACGACCGCGGCCACCTGCTGACATCCAACGGCCCCAGCGGCACCTCCACCTACACCTACGACGCCAACGGCAACATGCTCAAGCGCACCGACGCCGCAGGCGCAACCTCCTTCACCTACGACAACGGCAACCGCCTGACCAACGCCAGCGACCCCCTCACCGGCGCAACCGTCAACTACACCTACAACAACACCGGACAACTCCAGACCGAGCAGTACGGCACAGGTGGCGACACCCGCAACTACACCTACGACACCCTCGGCCGCCTCCAGACCGACACCGTCAAGAACACCAGCGGAAACCCGCTCGCCTCCATCACCTACGGCTACAGCCCTGACAACCAGATCACCACCGAGAACACCACCGGCACCGCAGGCGCCAGCAACAACACCTACAACTACGACCTCGCCGGACGCATCACCGCCTGGAACAACGGCACCCAGACCACCAACTACACCTGGGACGCCGCAGGCAACCGCACCAACTCCGGCAGCCAGAGCGCCACCTACGACGCCCGAAACGAACTCCTCACCAACGGCACCACCAGCTACACCTACACCGCCCGAGGCACCCTCAGCACCATCACACCCCAATCGGGCAACGCGACCACGGTCCAGTACGACGGCTTCGACCGCATGACCGCCGACGGATCCGTCACCTACACCTACGACTCACTCGACCGCATCGCCCAGACCGCCGGCACGACGTTCACCTACGACGGCGGCTCCAACAACCTGGTGACCGACACCCTCTACGCCTACAGTCGCCTGCCCGACGGAAGCCTCCTCGGCACGGCGCACCAGTCAGCCGGCACCATCACCAACCCCACCCTCTCCATCACCGACCAGCACGACAACGACATCGCCGACCTCACCCCCACAGCCACCACCCTCTCCTCCTCCATCGCCTACGACCCCTTCGGCCAACCCACCGCCGCCAACGGCACCAACGGCAACCTCGGCTACCAAAGCGGCTTCACCGACCCCACCACCGGTCTGGTCAACATGCACGCCCGCTGGTATCAACCCAGCAGCGGCACCTTCACCTCCCGAGACAGCTGGACCCTCAACCCGAACTCGGGCTCTGATCAAGGCAACCGATACGCGTACGCCGATGGCGACCCACTGGATCGCACCGATCCCACCGGTCACTACTCGATCGCCGAGTGCCTTCTCGCGCTTGTCGTCTGCCTGTACTTCGGATGGTCTGACAAGCTCACGCTTCCGTCCTGGCCTCCGTCCATACCGTTCCCCGGGTCTACTAACCCGTGTGACTCGGATCCGGGAGCATGCCACCAGGGCGCAGGGGCACCCCCGCCTACCTACCCAGACGTCCGCGAGCCCACCATGTACGGGCCCCCTGGGATCCCGATCAACCCCGGTGGCGGTGGTGGCGGTGGCGGCTGTACCGGATACTGCCCGCCACCGTTCGACCCCAACCCCATCAACCAGCGACCCCACATCCACGACAATCCCCTCGGTTGGCTCGAGAAAGAACTCAGCCATGCGGCCAAGGGTCTCGCCACCGGAATTGCCACAGGAGTCGCCGCCTTCGCCGGCAGCACCGTTGCGCTGGCGGACACTTTGACGGCCGCAGTTGTGGACGCGACTTTCAACGAAATCGTCGCCGACTTCTTCGACGAGCCGGCACCTGAACCGACCGTCGAGCCTAACCCTGAGCCGATTTCCGATCCAGGTGGGGACGGTGTTGTGGCCGATCAAAAAAAGCGCCGCCAGCCCACATGCCTTGACCGCAGGCCGTATCCTTCATATACCAATGGGCCGGACGATGGCTGGACGTACTATGCGCCTACTGGGGCGAATGGGCAGGCAACTGGTGCTGAGGGGTGCTTCTATGTCGGTTTCAGTGATGGCGGGAGATCGAACTCCAACGGTCCGGGTATGGCCGAAGCCAAGGCGCGATCGGAGCAGCTTTACCCCCTCGTAAAGGCCGGCAAGCTGGTCAACAGCTGCCATCTGATTCCCAATAGCACTGGTGGCCTTGGCATCGATGCCAACCTCTCGCCTTGCTGGAGATCCGTGAACGTCGGGGGAATGGATGCTATCGAGTCGGAAATTCGGAAATTGGTCAAGGGAGACCCCAGAGGTCTTGTAGTGGATATGTCAGTGAAGCCAGAGTGCTTGCTGGTTGGTTGCACGATTCCCCACGACTACCGGTATCGGTTCACGGTGCGAACGCGCAACGGTGAATTGGTTGACGTTCACTCTGAGGAAGTTGAGAATGAATTCAACGGACATTATCTCGACGGAAGCCGTTAGGTCGTTCAATGCGCGATAGCCTCGCAGAATTTGCTGCTACTGCCGGCCTTGAGGTGGGTCAGCCTCGATCGGTCCCCTGGGAGAGATCTGTCGGTGAGATTGGAATTCGTTTCCCGGCTGATTACCGTGAATTCATGGAATACTTTGGCCCCGGAGAGCTGTGGGGGGACCTCTCTGTGGTCGCACCCTGGACCCAGGTGAGTGACGAACCGGGCGGGTTCAGGGCCTTCGTAGACTACTTCGCCGATGGTATGGGCGGAGCCCTCAATAGGATGCGTGATGAGGATTCCGACCGATGCCCCTATCCGATCTTCCCTGAGGCGGGCGGCCTGCTTGAATGGGGAAGCAATTACAACGGTGACACCTGCTTTTGGCTGACACAAGGCAGCAATCCAGACTCTTGGTCAACTATTGTTTGGCTACGAGGGAGGAATTTTGATGATCCTTGGCGTCGTTACGATGTCGGTGTGGTCGAGTTTCTGAACATGGTGATTCATGGGGATGACCCTGTCCTGAATGGCCTTATTTACCCTCGCGAGGGCCCTGTTTGGATTCCTGCTCCCTGACCGCGTCCCAAGGAGTTCATGACACAATTTTGTGAGGTGTGACGGATGGGAGTTCGCAGGCTTCTGGTATGGACAACCGGATCAAGCGAATGAAAAACGCGCCTCGGCGCCTGTGCTCGTAGGCCACAGTCGGAGCGCCACAAGCACGGTGAGCGAGGACGCGGTCACTTCCCCGCTCCTTGCGAGTCGGCACTGGGTCGCAGCGATTGGCGGTTCAGGCAGGTGCGGGATCTGCGCATGTACCCACGTAACGACTGAATCGTTGACAAACTCATGGAAGCGCCACCTCTCGTTCTCCGCATGCCTGCAGTGGCTGGTCTTGCTCTTTGGGTGCCCGTGCGACGGCATGCTCGTGGCCGGTGGATCCTGGCGAAGATCCGCCTGCTGTGGCCACCCCCACTCGTGTCGGCGACGGTTGAAAAGAGGTTCTGGATCACTTTCCGTGCAGCGCTGACGGACGGTCACAGACCCGCCCCGGCCCCCGAAGGGTCACGCGGCCAGCAGGACGCGCTTGCGTAGCAGAGCCAGGCCGGCCCGGCCGAACATCTGCCGCTTCAGCATCTTGATCCGGTTCACCTGCCCCTCCACCGCACCCGCGCTGAACGGCAGGCTCAGCCCCGCCACCACCGCCGCCAGATCACAACCGATCCCACTCACGAACGAGCCCAGCAATTTCGATCACCTTCGACGCGCACCTGCTGGACCGTCCATGCCAGCGTGATGATCAGCGGATGTGAGCGACGTAGACATAGAGGACGTCCTGTTCCCGGACCTGGACGGGCTGGTGATGACAGACATCGAGGTCGGCGAGGATGCCGTGGTCGTCGCGGCCCGCACGTGCGCGCCCGAAGCGTTCTGCCCGGCGTGCGGCACAGGATCGCAGCGCGTCCACAGCCGGTACGAACGCCAACTGGCCGACTCGGCGGTCGCCGGGCGCCAGGTCGTGCTGAAAGTGCTGGTCCGCCGCTTCCGTTGCGTCGCCGCCTCCTGCTCGCGGACGACGTTCGTAGAGCAGGTCGGTGGGCTCACCTTCCCGCATGGTCGGCGAAGTCAGCGGCTGCACGCTGTCCTGCAGATCGTCGCGCTCATGCTTGCTGGACGGGCTGGTGCCCGCCTGGCCGCAGTACTCAGTTCGTCGGTCAGCCGCTCGACCCTGCTGCGGCTGGTCCGGGCCATGCCCGACCCCCAGGTGAAGACCCCTCGCGTGCTCGGCGTCGACGACTTCGCCCTGCGCAAGGGCCACATCTACGGCACCGTGCTGATCGACGTCGAGACCCGCCGCCCCATCGACCTCCTGCCCGACCGAGAGGCCGCGACCCTGGCCCACTGGCTGAAGGAGCACCCCGGGGTCGAGGTCATCTGCCGCGACCGCGCCAGCGCCTATGCCGAGGGAGCCAGCCTCGGGGCGCCGAACGCGGTCCAAGTTGCCGACCGCTGGCACCTGTTCCACAACCTCACCGAGGCCGTGGAGCGCTGCGTTTCCCGGCACTCGGCTCAGCTGCGCGAACCCGAGCCGGCGCCCAGCCCAGAGGCCTCCGCCGCGGCGATCGCCGAACTGGAGAAGATCGCCCAGGCAGGGAGGGCCGACAGCAGGACCGCCCACCGGTATGCCGACCGCACCCGGGAGCGGCACCGGGCCGTGCACGCGTTGCTCGCCCAGGGCATCAGCCAGCGGGAGGTCGGCCGCCGATTGGACCTGGCCCGCGGCACCATCCGCAGATTCGCCCGCGCGGCCACCGCCGACGAACTGGTCGCGGGCAAGTGGCAGGGCCGCACGAGCATTCTCGATGACTTCAAGCCCTACCTGCACCAGCGGTGGCAGGAGGGGTGCACGAGCGCGACGGCGCTCTTCGACGAGATCAAGGCAGCCGGATTCCCGGGCGGTTACTCGGTGGTTCGTGACTACCTCTATCCCCTCCGAGCCGGCGGCAAGCCCTCCGGCCGGGCCAAGCCGCCATCGGTCCGCGACGTCACCGGCTGGATCACCCGCCATCCCGACAGCCTCACCCAGGACGAGGCCCTCAAGCTCAAGGCCATCCTCGCCCGCTGCCCTCAGCTCAATTCCACCGCCGACCTGGTCAGGACCTTCGCCGAGATGATGGCCGCCCGGAGCGGCCGCGATGATCTCGCGGCCTGGATCGAGAGGGTGAACGCCAGCAACCTGCCCGAGCTGGGCTCGTTCGTGAGTGGGATCGGTTGTGATCTGGCGGCGGTGGTGGCGGGGCTGAGCCTGCCGTTCAGCTCGGGTGCGGTGGAGGGGCAGGTGAACCGGATCAAGATGCTGAAGCGGCAGATGTTCGGCCGGGCCGGCCTGGCTCTGCTACGCAAGCGCGTCCTGCTGGCCGCGTGACCCTTCGGGGCCGGGGCGGGTCTGTGACCGTCCGTCAGCGCTGCACGGAAAGTGATCCAGAACCCAAATTGAGCCGCCGCCGACAACTCGGACCCTACGGTGGCTGCATGGCCTTGGTGCACCCCGCCTTCATCTTCAGTGGACGTGGGGGTAGGGCGTCCTGACTGGCGCTCCATATTTCGGGACGGCCTCCTCCCGGGGGTGGCTACGCAGCCCGGAAGCCGCGATTGGACTTCAGCTCTAGCTGTGACGATCTGGGTGCGAGGCCGCCAAGGCGGGGCTCTGCCTCAGCTTGGCGACGTTCGTCCTGCTGGTGTCCGGTCTCAGATATGGGTCCGAGTGTCCGATGGGAGGCAGGAGCCTGGCCTGCGCACCCGGCTCAGTGACGGCGCCGTTCGCCGCAGTTTCTGGGCGCTTCTTGTTCCCTTCCGGCGTTCGGCGCCGATAGGGCTCCTCGGCTGCGGTTCAAACGGCGTGCAGTGGTGTTGTCCTGGTGATGGTTTCGAGGGTCCGGCCGCTCTCGGTCGTAGACGGCCGAAGCCTTGCGTGACCTGGCCTGGAGGGGGTCCCGGCTCGAAGCGCTATGCCCTCTGTTCGGTGAACATTGTGCAGAACCGAAGACCGGGCCCCCGCCCAACCTCGCCTCAGGAGCGACCGGACTCCTGCGCTGTGTTGAGGACGTTGACTCCCTGGAAGACGGCCGCCGGGCAGCCGTGCGAGACGGCCGCGACCTGCCCCGGTTGGGCCTTTCCGCAGTTGAAAGCCCCTCCGAGGATATAGGTCTGGGGTCCGCCCAGCGCAACGAGGGAGCCCCAGAAGTCGGTGGTGGTGCCCTGGTAGGCCACGTCCTTGACCTGTCCGGCGAGGCGGCCGTTCCGGATCCTGTATGCCCGTTGTTGTGTGAACTGGAAGTTGTAGCGCTGCATGTCGATCGACCAGGAGCGGTCGCCGAGGATGTAGATGCCGTCCTCCACGCCCGCGATCAGCCCGGCGGTGTCCGGTCCTTCGGCGGCGGGCTGGAGCGAGACGTTGGCCATCCGCTGCACCGGCACGTGGCCGGGGGAGTCGGCGAAGGCGCAGCCGTTGGAGCGGCCCAGGTCCTTGAGCTTCGCCATCCGCCGGTCCAGCTGGTAGCCGACCAGGGTGCCGTCCTTGACCAGGTCCCACGCCTGGGTGCGCACACCCTCGTCGTCGTAACCGATCGTCGCCAGGCCGTGCTCGACCGTGCGGTCACCGGTGACGTGCATCGGGTCGGAGCCGTAGCGCAGCGAGCCGAGCTTGTCGAAGGTGGCGAAGGAGGTGCCCGCGTAGGCGGCCTCGTAGCCGAGCGCCCGGTCCAGCTCGGTGGCGTGGCCGACCGACTCGTGGATGGTCAGCCACAGGTTGGACGGGTCGATGACCAGGTCGTAGCGGCCGGCCTCGACGCTGGGGGCCTTCATCTTCTCCGCCAGCAGCTCGGGCATCTCGGCGAGCTCCGCGTCCCAGTCCCAGCCGGTGCCGCGCAGGTACTCGAAGCCGCGGCCGACCGGCGGGGCCAGCGTCCGCATCGAGTCGAAGGCGCCGGTGGCCTCGTCGACCGAGACGGCCTCCAGCTCGGGGTGCAGCCGCACGCGCTGCTGGGTGGTGACGGTGCCGGCGGTGTCGGCGTAGAACTTGTTCTCCTGCACCGAGAGCAGCGTGGCCGTCACGTGCGAGACGCCCTGGGCGTCCAGCAGGCGGCGGCTCCAGTCGGCCAGCAGCGCCGACTTCTCCGCGTCCGGCACGTGGAAGGGGTTCTCCTCGTACGAGGACACCCAGCTCACGTCCCCGTACGAGGGCTCCTCGGCCAGCTCGACGACCTCCTCACTGAGCCCGCCGGAGAGCCTGGCGACGGCCACGGCCTGGTCGGCGACCCGGGCGACGGCCTCGGGGGTCAGGTCCACGCCCGCGGCGAAGCCCCAGGCGCCGTCCACGACCACGCGGACCGCGTAGCCGAGCTGCGTCGAGTCGGAGCCGCCCGCCGGCCGCGCGTCGCGCAGCCGCAGCGAGGCGCTGCGCACCCGCTCCAGCCGGAAGTCGGCGTGGCTCACGCCGAGCGCGCGCGCCCGGCTGAGCGCGGCGTCGGCCAGCGGCCGCAGCGGCAGGGCGAGGAAGGAGTCGTCCATGCCTGGCGATGTCCGCGACATCGGTCTCCTCTGAGGGATCGAGGGAAGATTTGCTGCTACGCATCCTGCCGTGAACAGGCACATCGGGGCGGACGACTGTCAGAAGCCGACAGATACCCGTGCGCCGCACTGTGGAGGGTCGATTCGCCCGTGTGCGTGATCAGCGGATAGTTTCGCTTACGTCCGCGAGATCGCTGCATGTGAGAGAGGTATGCCTGTGAGCCGGTCGGTTCTGGTCACCGGGGGCAACCGGGGCATCGGCCTCGCCATCGCCCGAGCCTTCGCCGAGGCGGGCGACAAGGTCGCCGTCACCTACCGTTCCGGTGAACCGCCGGAGGGGCTGCTGGGCGTCAAGTGCGACATCACCGACTCCGAGCAGGTCGATCAGGCCTTCAAGGAGATCGAGGCCGCCCACGGCCCGGTCGAGGTGCTGGTCGCCAACGCGGGCATCACCCGTGACACGCTGCTGCTGCGCATGTCGGAGGAGGACTTCACCTCCGTCCTCGACACCAACCTCACCGGCACCTTCCGCGTGGTCAAGCGTGCGAGCAAGGCGATGCTGCGCGCCCGCAAGGGCCGCGTCGTGCTGATCTCCTCCGTGGTCGGCCTGCTGGGTTCCGCGGGCCAGGCCAACTACGCCGCCTCCAAGGCCGGCCTGGTCGGTTTCGCCCGTTCGCTGGCGCGTGAGCTCGGCTCGCGCAACATCACGATCAACGTCGTCGCCCCCGGCTTCGTCGACACCGACATGACCGCGGTGCTGAGCGACGACCGCCGCGCCGAGATCGTCTCGCAGGTCCCGCTGGGCCGCTACGCCTCCACGGCCGAGATCGCCTCGGCCGTCCGCTTCCTCTCCTCGGACGAGGCCGCATACATCACCGGAGCCGTCATCCCCGTGGACGGCGGATTGGGAATGGGTCACTGATCACCATGAGTGGAATCCTCGACGGAAAGCGCGTCCTGGTCACCGGGGTGCTGATGGAGTCCTCCATCGCCTTCCAGGTCGCCAAGCTGGCCCAGGAGCAGGGCGCCGAGGTCATCCTGACCGCGTTCCCGCGTCCGAGCCTGACCGAGCGCATCGCCAAGAAGCTGCCGAAGCCCGCCAAGGTGCTGGAGCTGGACGTCACCAACGCCGAGCACCTCGCGTCCGTGGAGGACGCCGTGCGCGCGGAGCTCGGCGGCCTGGACGGCGTCGTGCACTCCATCGGCTTCGCCCCGCAGGACGCCCTGGGCGGCAACTTCCTGAACACCCCGTGGGAGTCGGTCGGCACCGCCATGCACGTCAGCGCGTTCTCGCTGAAGTCGCTGGCGATGGCCTGCCTCCCGCTGATGCCGGCCGAGGGCGGCTCCATCGTGGGCCTCACCTTCGACGCGACGGTGGCCTGGCCGCAGTACGACTGGATGGGCCCGGCGAAGGCCGCCCTGGAGGCGACCTCGCGCTACCTCGCGCGTGACCTGGGCAAGCAGAACATCCGCTGCAACCTGGTCTCGGCCGGTCCGATCAAGTCCATGGCGGCCAAGTCCATCCCGGGCTTCGACATGCTGGCCGACACCTGGAACGTCCGCAGCCCGCTGGAGTGGGACGTCACCGACCCGGAGCCGGCCGCCCGCGGCGTCGTCGCCCTGCTGTCGGACTGGTTCCCGAAGACCACCGGCGAGATGATCCACGTCGACGGCGGCCTGCACGCCATCGGCGCGTGATTTTCGCTCCCGCCTGAAGTTGCGGCACGCCAGGGGCGCGAGGAACCGCGCGACAAGCCACCCGAGTGGTGAGTCGCTCAGCGAGCAGGACCATCCGCACAGGGTGGTTGCTCGCGCGGTTCCTCGCGCCCCTGGGCAGTGCACCTCTCTGCGGGTGCATCGCTGACCGGCTCGCGCCCGCGCGGCGGAGCCGCACATGTCGGAGCCCCGCGCCCCTGGGTGTTGCCGGGCTCAGGTCCTGCACTGGTTCAGGGCGTTGGCCGCCTCCGCGGCCGCGCGTTCGGCGTCGTGCGCGCGGATCGCGTCGAGGATGCCGTCGTGGGAGACGTACCGGTGCTCCTCCAGGACCGGTCCCACGGTGTCCCGCAGTTCCGCCCGCAGCACCTCGCCCAGGTCCGCGTAGAGGTCCGACAGCACGCGGTTGTGCGAGGCCGCCATCACGGCCTGGTGGAACGCCGCGTCGTTCAGCACGAACGCCTCCGCGTCGCCCGAGCTCCAGGCCTCCTCGCGGCGCTTCAGTGCCGTCTCCAGCAGCCGCAGGTCCTGCGCCGTCCGCCGCGTCGAGGCGAGACGGGCCGCCGCCGCCTCGAGCGCCAGCCGCAGCTCGGTGACCTCGGACTTCTCCGCCTCCGCGAAGCGGCGGTGCATGACGCCCGCCAGCTCGCTGGTGGCCAGCACGTACGTGCCGGAGCCCTGACGGATGTCGAGCAGCCCGTTGTGCGCGAGCGCGCGCACCGCCTCGCGGACCGTGTTGCGGGCGACGCCGAGGCGCTCGACGAGCTCCGCCTCGGTCGGGATGCGTGAGCCGACCGGCCACTCGCCCGAGGTGATCTGGGCGCGCAGCTGCGCGATCACCTGGTCGGCCAGCGGCTCGCGCCGGGGCGTGGTGAGGGCCATGTCACTCCTGTTCCGATCGATCCTGCTTCGCAGACATCATCCCGCTCCCTCCGGCTCGGAGAAACCACCCCCCGAATTCATCCCATGATTGTATGATCCCCTCATGCCTGCCGAGCCGTCCACTGCCGCCGTCCCGTCCGCCGTCGCCGAACAGTCCCCGATCCCCGCGGCCCCCACGCCCACCGCGAAGGTCCGCGCCCGCTGGCTGCTCGCCCTCGCGCTCGCCGTCGCCGCGTTCAACCTGCGGCCCGCCGTGGCCGCGCTGGGTCCGCAGCTCGACCACGTGCGCGGCACGCTGCACATGAACGCGGGCGTCGCCGGCATGCTGACCGCGCTGCCCTCGCTCTGCTTCGCGCTCGTCGGCTTCGCCGCGCCGCGCCTCGCGCGGCGGCTCGGCCCGGCCGTGACGGTCTGCCTGGGCATGGGGGCGATCACCCTCGGCGTCGCCGCCCGTTCCTTCGCGCCCAACAGCGCGGTCTTCCTGCTGCTCAGCGCGCTCGCCCTGGCAGGCATCGCGGTGTCGAACGTGCTGATGCCGGTGCTGGTCAAGCGGTACTTCCCGGACAAGATCGGGCCGATCACCGGCCTGTACTCGATGTCGCTCGCGCTCGGCACCTCCGTGGCGGCGGCCGTCGCGGTGCCGCTGACCACCGCGCTCGGCGGCGGCTGGCGGGTCGGTCTCGGGGTGTGGGCGCTGGCGGGCGCCGTCGCCCTGGCGCTCTGGCTGGCGCAGGCCGCGATCCTCGGCCGGGACGGCGCGGGCAGCCCGCGCGGGGCTGCGGCCAAGTTCAAGATCACCCGCAGCCCCACGGCGTGGCTGCTCGGCGTCTTCTTCGGCTTCCAGGCCACCGCCGCGTACGCGACCATGGGCTGGCTGCCGCAGATCTTCAAGGACGCGGGCATCTCGGCGACCGAGTCCGGCGTGCTCCTCGCCGTCACCATGGCGGTCGGCGCGCCGCTCGCCTTCGTGATCCCGCCGCTCGCGGCCCGCATGCCGCACCAGGGTCCGATCGCCGCCGCCCTCGCGGCCTGCGGCCTCGCCTCCTACGCCGGGCTGGCGTTCGCCCCCGCGGCGGCGCCGTGGGCCTGGGCACTGCTGCTGGGCGTCGCCAACTGCGCGTTCCCGCTGGTGCTGACGATGATCGGCCTGCGCTCGCGCACCTCGGAGGGCGTGGCCCGGCTCTCGGCCTTCGTCCAGGGTGTCGGCTACCTGATCTCCGTCCCCGGCCCGGTCCTGATCGGCGTCCTCTACCAGCGTGAGCACGGCTGGGGCGCCCCGCTGGCCCTGCTCGCGGGGATGATGGCGGTGCAGCTGGTGCTCGGCCTGCGCGCCGGGCGACCCCGGCAGATCGAGGACGAGGTGTGAGTGGCAGACTCGTCGCCATGCCTGTTCTCGAACCCAACCCCACCGGCGGCAACAAGAAGCTGCTCCAGATGTTCGCTCTGATCGGCGGCATCCTCGTGGTCATCGCGATCATCGCGACGATCGGGGCCAACCTGGGGTGAGCTCCTGCCGGTTCGTCCTGATTCTGGGAAGCTGGCAGGCATGAGCGTCGACACGACCCGCACGATCATCGTCCTCCGGCATGCCAAGGCCGACTGGCCCGCCGTGCCCGACCACGAGCGGC
Organism: Streptacidiphilus sp. MAP12-33; assembly: GCF_041261265.1. Classification (NCBI taxonomy): domain Bacteria; kingdom Bacillati; phylum Actinomycetota; class Actinomycetes; order Kitasatosporales; family Streptomycetaceae; genus Streptacidiphilus; species Streptacidiphilus sp. MAP12-33. The sequence continues at coordinate 98,045 of NZ_JBGCCA010000032.1, read as the reverse complement.
CGCTCGCCGATCGGGGGCGCAAGGACGCCGCGACCGCCGGCCAGTGGTTGGCGGTCGCCGACATCCATCCCGAGCTGGCCCTCTGCTCGACCGCCACCCGCACCCGCGAGACCTGGAAGCTCTTCGCCCACGAGCTCGCCGAGCGCCCGCGCACCGTCTACGACGACCGCCTCTACGAGGCCGCGCCGGGCCTGCTGATCGAGGTCCTGCAGGAGCTGCCGGAGGACGTCCGTACGGTCCTCCTGGTCGGCCACAACCCCGGCGTGCAGGGCCTGGCCGAGATCCTCTCCGGCAAGTTCGACGACGACACCCTCGCCCGCCTGCGCGCCACGGGCTTCCCCACGGCGGCGGTCGCGGTCATCGACGTGGACGGCCCCTGGAAGACCCTGGAACCGGGCGTCGGCCACCTGCGCGCCTTCCACGCGCCCGCCGAGTGAAAGATCACCCGTAAGGGCCAGTCGCGCCCCGCAAGGGGCGCAAGCACCCCAAGATCGACATGCGCCTCCTCTCGTTCTCCACTGGAATCTCCCAGAGGGAACTGATCTCGAGAGGGGGCGCCGCCCATGTCCGTCCGGGCCGTGCAGCGGGCCGTGCAGCTTGCCGGGCCGGGCGACTGGTCGCTCCTGAACGGGTGGCTCCCCACCCTCCTCGCGATCCTCGGTCTCGCCTCGCTCCTGTGGCTCCTGATCGCGCGCCGGCGCACCTGGTGGCTGCGGTGGCTGCCGATCGTGCTGGTGCTCTCCGCGGGCCTGGCCTGGCTGATCACCGTCTGGGTCGACGACTGGTGGCAGCCGTTCCCGGACGGGCTGCCGACCACCTCGGCCGTCTGGATCGGCGTCTGCGTGCTCGCGGTCGTGCTCTTCCTCTTCCGGCTGCCGTTCCTGCGCTGGCGCGGGCGCGCCCTCGCCGTCGTCGCCTGCGTGCTCGCCGTGGCCTTCGCCGGCAACCAGGTCAACAAGGAGTTCCAGCAGTACCCGACGCTCGACACGCTGCCGGGGCCCTGGCAGACCCCGCCGCCCGAGCTCGCCATCGGCGACAAGGAGCCGGTGCTGACCGTCCCCGCCGGGAAGACCGTCGCCGAGGTCTGGCACAAGCCGGCCGGACTCCCGGACAAGGGGGCGCTGGCCACCGCGAAGATCCCCGGGACCACCTCCGGCTTCAACGCCCGCGACGCGATCATCTGGCTGCCGCCCGCCTACAAGGCCAAGCAGCGGCCGCTGCTGCCGGTCGTCGTGCTGATGCCGGGCGAGCCGGGCAGCCCCGAGGACTGGGTCGGCGCCGGGCAGCTGGAGACGACGATGAACAACTTCGCCGCCTCGCACCAGGGCCTCGCGCCGATCGTCGTGGTCGTCGACCCGCTCGGCGGGCTCACCAACAACACCCTGTGCATGGACTCCAACATCGCCAAGGTGCAGACGTACCTGGCCAAGGACGTGCCGCAGTGGATCTCGCACAACCTCCAGGTCGGCTCCGGCCGCAAGGCGTGGACCATCGCCGGTCTCTCCTTCGGCGGCACCTGCTCGCTCCAGCTCGCCGTCAACGCGCCGGACGTCTACGGCTCGTTCCTCGACATGTCCGGCCAGGACGAGCCGACACTCGGCAGCCACAGCAAGACCGTCGACGTCGCGTTCGGCGGCAACGAGGCGGCGTTCGACGCGGTCAACCCGCTCAGCGTGATGGCGCACAAGAAGTTCCCCGACACCGCCGGGGTGCTGCTCGCCGGCACGAACGACGGAACCTACGGCCCGCAGCAGCAGAAGGTCTTCGCCGCGTGCCAGGCGGCCGGGATGAACGTGTCCTTCGTGCAGGTACCCGGCGGCCACGACTGGGACGTGTGGAAGACCGGTCTCGACCGCGAGATGCCCTGGATCGCCAAGCAGGACGGACTGATCTCATGACCTCCTCCGCGCAGACCACCACCGCCACCGAGGGCCCGGCCGCCGCCCAGGCAGGCCGGCTGCGCCGGATCGGGGAGAACCTCACCCGCTGGCTCGCCGCCACCGCCGTCGTCCCGCGGCTGCTCGCGAAGGCGCCGCTGACGGTCACCTTCCTGGTCGCCTTCTGGCTGATCGGCCTGCTGACCGGCAGCATCGTGCACGGCCCGTCCGACTCACTGCTGCGCCACGTCGGCGTCGGCACCTCCACCATCACCCAGGGCAAGTGGTGGACGCTGTTCAGCTACGGCCTGTGGGCCTCGGGCCTGACGCCCTACATCGTCACCACGCTGCTGGCCCTGGTCACGCTGCTCCCGGCGGAGCGGCGGCTGGGCGCGGTCAGGGCGGGGGCGTTCTTCCTGGCCTCGCAGGTGATCGGCGCGTTGCTGGGCATCGCCGCGATCGAGGTGGGCGCGGTGGCGGGGGACGTGTGGCTGCAGGTGTCGGTGGCCGACCTGCACCTGAAGTACGCCGAGGGCCTCTCGGTCGGTGCCAGCGTCGGACTCACCGGCGTCGGAGTGGTCCTGAGCGCGGGCCTGACCGCCCTGTGGCGCCGCCGGACCCGGCTGCTGCTGCTCACCATGACGGTGCTGTTCCTGTTCTACGCCGGTGAGGTGCTCGACATCATGCGAGCGGGCGCGGTCTTCGTGGGGCTGGTCGGCGGCGCGCTGCTGATCGCGCGCCGGCGCTCGTTGCGTGACGTGCGGCTGCTGCCCTCCTCCTACGCGGAGACCCGGGTGCTGGTCGCGCTGCTCGCGGCCACCTCGGCGCTCGGGCCGGGCATCAGCTGGCTGACCGGCTCGCAGGGCGGCCCGCTGGCCATCTACGAGGAACTCTTCATTCCGTCCAACCTTGCGGCGGGCGAGGTCGCCGACGCCTGCGCCGGAGCGGGCGCGGGGACCCGGGCCTGCACCTCGATCCGCGCGGACTACCTGCTCAACAACAGCGTGGCGGTGGTGACGCTCTTCGTGCCGCTGCTGATCCTGGCCGTGGTCGCGCTCGGCCTCGCGCGCGGGCGCCGGATGGCCTGGTGGGCCGCGATCATCTTCGAGGTCTGCCTGTTCGCCGCGACGCTGCGCTACTACTTCTACTACCGCGGCGCCCTCGCCTCGGACCCGACCACGCGCACCGCGGTCACCGTGTACACCATGGGTCTGCTCGTCGTTCCCGTCGCCGTGCTGGTCATCCTCGTCCTGACCCGCCATCACTTCGGGCTGCGGGCGGAGAAGGGGACCGCGCTGACCTTCTGGACCATCACCGTCCTGGCGTTCGTGATCGTCGGCGCGGCCTACATCAAGTTCGGTTACGACGCCCGCGACCAGTTCAGCCCGGTGCCGACCTTCCACCAGATGGTCACCGACTACCCCAAGCGCCTGCTGCCCGACAGCTACCTCATCCTCTTCGGCACCGGCGCGGCCTACGCCTTCCTGCCGGTCGGCGGCTGGGCGAAGGCGCTGTACGAGCTGGCCGGGCCGATCTTCTGGCTGGTCGTGCTCGGCGGCCTGTTCGTCGCCTTCTGGCGCTCCGGAGCCCGCCGCAAGGAGGACCACGCGGCCGAGGCGGAGGCGCTGCTGCTGGCGAACGGCGGCTCGCCGCTCTCCTACATGACCACCTGGCCCGGCAACGAGTACTGGATCAGCGGGGACGGCCGTGCGGCGGTCGCCTACCGGGTCATCGGCTCCATCGCGCTGACGATGGGCGACCCTTACGGCGAGCCGGACGCCCGCCGCGCGGCGGTCCAGGGGTTCAGCACCTTCTGCGACGAGCAGGGGTGGTCGCCCTGCTTCTACAGCGTCACCGGCGAGACCAAGGACCGGTCCGACGCGCTCGGCTGGTCGGCGGTGCAGGTCGCCGAGGACACCCTGCTGCGACTGCCGGACCTGGAGTTCACCGGCAAGAAGTGGCAGGACGTGCGCACCGCGCTGAACAAGGCCGGCAAGGCCGGCATCAGCGGCCACTGGTACACCTGGCCGACCGCGCCGCTGTCGGTGCAGGAGCAGGTGCGGGCGCTGTCGGAGGAGTGGGTGGCGGACAAGGGTCTGCCGGAGATGGGCTTCACCCTCGGCGGCCTGGACGAGCTGGACGACCAGCGGGTGCGGATCCTGGTCGCGACGGACGAGGAGGGCACCCTGCACGGGATCACCAGCTGGCTGCCCTGCTACCGCGACGGCCGCCCGGTCGGCTGGACGCTGGACTTCATGCGCCGCAGCGGGGAGGGGTTCCGCGGGGTGATGGAGTTCCTGATCGCCACGGCGGCCTTGCAGTTCAAGGAGGAGGGCGCGGAGTTCCTGAGCCTGTCGGGCGCGCCGCTGGCCCGGATCGACCGCGGCGAGCAGGCGGTGCCGTTGCAGCGGGTGCTGGACATCGCGGGCAAGGCGCTGGAGCCGGTGTACGGCTTCCGTTCGCTGCTGAACTTCAAGGCCAAGTTCCAGCCCGAGTACCACCCGCTCTACATGGCCTATCCGGACCCGGCCCAGCTGGCGGCCATCGGCACCGCGATCGGCAAGGCGTACCTGCCGCACACGACCCCGGCGCAGATGGTCCGCCTCAGCCGCCAGTTCACCTCGTCGTAGGTCCGGCTTCGTCGCGGCTCACCGGCCCGGTGTGACGAACTCGGGCTGGTCCAGTACGCGCAGCCAGGCGCGGTCGGGCTGACGGCGGCGTCACCGCCCCCGCTCGCTGACTACAGCGCTCCCTTGCCGCCTCCGGCGGGCCGCGCCTCCAGCACGGTCACGTCGGCGGGCCGCTCCCGCAGCGCGTCCAGCACCGGCCCGAGCTCCGCCAGCACCGCGCCCGCCGCGTGCGCGTCGAGATCGGCGCGCGTGGCCCACTTCTCGATCACCACGATGGAGCTGCCGTCCGTGTGCAGTGCGTACAGCTCGCACCCGGGTTCGGCGTGCACGGCCTCGATGTACTTCGCATAGGCGGCGAGCGCCTCCTCCAGCTTCCCGGGATTCGGGTGGACCACGGCGGTGACGACGACGGACATCGGCTGCTCCTCTTCGCTGCGTACGCTTCCGCTCACGCCAACCACCCCCGCCCCCGCCCTGTTCCCGGCCCCTTCAGGGGCGCGCGTAGGCTGGCGGGCATGGAGATCTGGATCAATCCCCGCTGCTCGAAGTGCCGCGTCGCCCTCGGCGAGCTCGACGCCGTGGGGGCGGAGTACACGGTGCGCCGCTACCTGGAGGAGCCGCCGAGTGCCGCCGAGCTGGAGGCGGTGCTGGAGCGGCTGGGGCTGGAGCCGTGGGACATCACCCGGACCGACGAGGCGGTGGCCAAGGAGCTCGGGATGAAGGACCGCGAGGCCTGGCCGCGGGACGCGGCCGGGCGGGAGCGGTGGGTGGCGGCGCTGGCGGAGCATCCGGTGCTGATCCAGCGTCCGATCATCACCGCCGACGACGGCACCACCGTGGTCGGCCGCAGCGAGGAGGAGCTCGCCAAGGTGCTGCCGAAGAGCTGACCGGCGGGCGGGGCAGGACGGCGACGCGCTGCGTGGCGCGCGGGTCGACCTGCTCCGGCGAGCTCGACCCCTCGCCGGACGACCAGGGGTTTCTCGGCCGGGTCCGGCGGAGCGCTACTGGTGGTCGAACCAGGCGACGGCGGCGATCCGCCAGCCGTCCTCGGTGCGGACGAACTGGATGTGCTTGGTGCCGGTGCCCTCGTAGGTCTCGCCGTCGAGGACGCCGGCCTTGCGGTACTCCAGGAACCGCGAGGCGATGTCGCCGGTGACCTCGGTGCGCTCGGCGGTCTCCCACTCGGAGAACTCCATCAACCGGCCCCCGGTGAGCAGGAGTTCGCGTGGGGCGAGGAACTCCTCGACGCCGAGCACCGTGAGCCGGGGCCGGGTGACGGTGACGAGCGCCTGCGGCAGCATCAGCCGCCGCAGGCGCGCAACGTCGGGGGCCTTGCCGCCCCGGTTGTCGAAGGCGCCGAAGAACTCGGCGGTCACGGCGTCGATCTCGGTCCTGGACATGGCCCCGACGGTACCATTGCACTGTTCCCGGTGGGGTCGTGGAAGACCGGGACCCGTGATCAGTCGGCGGTGGCGATCAGCGTCTCCAGCTTCACGCCCGCGTTGCCCCGGACGAAGCTGTTGAGCTGCCACTTGTCGCCGAACAGGGCGAGGATCGCGTTGTCGCTGCGACGGGTCAGCGGCTCGCCGGTGACCAGGCGGGACTTGTTCAGCACCTCCGCGCCGGCCGCGTCGGTGACGCGGGCGAGCGAGTAGGGCAGCCGCTCCAGCACGATCGGCGAGGAGAACTCGTGCTCCATGCGGTGCAGCACGACGTCGAACTGCATCGGACCGACAGCGGCGAGCACCGGCGCCTGGTCGCCTCGGCGGTCCGAGGTCAGCACCTGGACGACGCCTTCCTCGTCCAGCTGCGAGATGCCCTTGCGGAACTGCTTGCTGCGGCTGATGTCCTTGGGCCGCGCCACGGCGAAGTGCTCGGGCGCGAACGCGGGCAGCGGCGGGAACTCGGCCTTCTTGCCGACGTACAGGGTGTCGCCGACGCGCAGCGCGGTCGCGTTGATCAGGCCGACCACGTCGCCGGGGTAGCAGATGTCCGCGACGGTGCGCTCGGCGCCGAAGACGGTGTGGGCGTACTTGGTCGCCAGTGAGCGGCCGGAGGCGGCGCGGGTGACGTTCATGCCGCGCTCGAAGACGCCGGAGCAGACGCGGATGAACGCGATGCGGTCGCGGTGGGCCGGGTCCATGTTGGCCTGGATCTTGAAGACGATGCCGGCGAACTCCTCCGCGACCGGGCGGTGGTCGCCGTTGGCCATCTCGCGCGCGTCGGGGGCGGGGGCGAGGTCCACGACGGCGTCCAGCAGCAGCCGGACACCGATGTTGGTGAGCGCGGAGCCGAAGAACACCGGGGTGATCTTGCCCTCGCGGAACGCCTGCGGGTCCCAGCCCGGCCCGGAGTCGAGCGCGAGCTCCAGCTCCTCCAGCGCGGTCGGCCACAGCTCGCCCTCGACGGCCTCGGCGGAGGCGGCGTCCATCGCCTCCTCCTCGGCCTCGTGGGTGCCGCCGGGGACGCGGGTGTACTTCAGGAACTGCTCGGTGTCGGCGGCCTCGACCAGGCCGCGGAAGTTGCCCGCGTTGCCGACCGGCCAGACCTGCGGGACGGGCGTGATCTCCAGGATGTTCTGGATGTCGTCCAGCAGCTCCAGGGCCTCGCGACCCCGGCGGTCCCACTTGTTGATGAACGTGATCACCGGCACGCCGCGGTGGCGGCAGACGGAGAACAGCTTGCGGGTCTGCTCCTCCAGACCCTTGGCCGCGTCCACGAGCATGATCGCGCAGTCGACGGCGGAGAGGACACGGTAGGTGTCCTCGGAGAAGTCGGCGTGACCGGGGGTGTCGACCAGGTTCATCACGTGGTCGCGGTGCCCGAACTGAAGGGCGGCGGAGGTGACCGAGATGCCTCGGTCCTTCTCCAGCTCCATCCAGTCCGAGGTGACGCCCTTGCGGCCGCCCTTGCCGTGCACGGCACCGGCCGAGGTGATCGCCTGCGCGTGCAGGGCGAGCGCCTCGGTCAGCGTCGACTTACCGGCGTCGGGGTGCGAGATGACGGCGAAGGTGCGGCGCCGCGAGGCTTCCTGCAGAACCTGGGCAGCGGTGGCGGGGGAGTCGGTGCTCACGTCGTTCCTCAGGTCCTTCGCGCGGTCGTCTTCGTGGTGCGGCGTTCGTTACGGGCAACCGCACCACTCTACCGGGCCCGGCGGGTCGACCTAGAAGACGATCAGCGAGCGGCCGCCCTTGCCCTCGCGCATGCGGTCGAAGGCGGCCGGGATCTCGTCGAGGGTGATCCGGTCCGTGATCAGCGACTCCAGGTCCAGACGGCCGGCGCGGACGTGCTCGGCGAGGAGCGGGACGTCGCGGTCCGGGACGCCGTCGCCGTAGACGCAGGCCGTCAGCGTGCGGGCGAAGTGGAAGATCTCCAGCGCGTTGAAGGCGACCTGGTCGTCCTTGGAGCCGATACCGACGACCGTGGTGCGGCCGCCGCGACGGGTGGAGTTCCAGGCGGCGCGGATGGTGGCCGAGCGGCCCACGCACTCGAAGGCGTGGTCGGTGCCGTGCCCGCCGCTCAGCTTGCGGACGGTCTTGGCCGTGTTCTCGTCCGCGACGACGAACTCCGTCGCCCCGTGGCGGCGCGCCAGCTCCTCCTTCTCCGGCGTCACGTCCACCGCGACGATCGGCCCCGCGCCCGCGATCCGCAGCCCCTGGAGGACGGCGAGGCCGACACCGCCGAGGCCGAAGACGACGGCCGACTCGCCCTCGCGCACCCGCGCGGCGTTGTGGACGGCGCCGTAGCCGGTCAGCACCGCGCAGCCGAGCAGCGCGGCGGCGTCCAGCGGGACGCCGTGGGGGACGGGGATCACCGCGTTCTCGGAGACGACCGTCTCCTCGGCGAACGCGGCGACCCCGAGACCCGGGTACACGCCGGTGCCGTCGGCGAGCGCGGCGTACGTCTCGACGGAGGCGGCGTAGGAGTTCTCGCACAGCCACGGCTCGCCGAGCTCGCACAGGTGGCAGTGCCCGCAGGCGGGAGCCCAGTTCAGCACGACCGGGTCGCCGGGGGCGACCTTGGTCACCCCCTCGCCCACGGCCACGACCGTGCCCGCGCCCTCGTGGCCGAGGACGACCGGCGTCGCGGCGCGGAGCACGCCGGTGGCGAGCGACAGGTCCGAGTGGCACACGCCCGCCGCGGCGAGCTTGACCCGGACCTGTCCGGGGCCGGGGTCGGGCAGGGTGATCTCGGTGAGCTCCAGGGCTGCGCCCACGGAGGAGAGCAGGGCGGCGCGGACCGTTGTCACGAGCAGAAGCCTTTCTACGGAGGGGACCCTCAGGGGCGCGGGGCTGTACTGGTTTGCGGCTCCGCCGCGTGGGCGCGAGACACCACCGGTGTGCGGATGGCCCTGCGCGTGCGGGGACCCACCACCCAGGGTGGCTTGTCGCGCAGTTCCCCGCGCCCCTGGGTGTTGCAACGTCCCCTGGGTGTCAAAGTTCAGAACTGCAGCGACTTCGTCCGCAGGAACTCCTCCAGGCCGTGGCGGCCGAGTTCGCGGCCGATGCCGGAGCCCTTGTACCCGCCGAAAGGAGCCAGCGGATTGAAGCGGCCGCCGTTGATGTCCACCTGGCCGGTGTCCATGCGGCGGGCGAACGCCACCGCCGACTCCTCGTCCGCCGCCCAGACGCCGCCGGCCAGGCCGTAGTCGGTGCCGTTGGCCAGCTCCACCGCGTGGTCCTCGTCGCGGTAGGCGAGGATGCACAGGACCGGGCCGAAGATCTCCTCCTGCGCCACCGTCATCTCCGGCGTCACGTCGGCCAGCACCGTCGGGCGGACGAAGAAGCCGCGCTCCGCGCCCTCCGGCGCGTCCGCGCCGCCCGCCACGACCCGCGCGCCCGCGTCGATGCCGGCCTGGATGTAGCCGCGCACGCGGTCCCGCTGCTTGGCGTTGACGACGGGGCCGAGGCGGGTCTCGGGGGCGGCCGGGTCGCCCGGGACGTACTTGGCGGCGGCCTTCGCGGCGATCGCGACGGCCTCCTCGTACTGGTCCTGGTGGACCAGCAGGCGCGTCCACGCGCTGCAGGTCTGGCCGGAGTTGGCGAAGACGTTGCCGACGTTGACGTTGACCGCGCGGCCCAGGTCCGCGCCGGGGAGGACGACGTTGGCGGACTTGCCGCCCAGCTCCAGCGCCACGCGCTTGATGCCGCGCCCGGCCTGCTCGGCGATCGCGCGGCCCACCGCCGTGGAGCCGGTGAAGGAGACCAGCTCGACGTCCGGGTGGGCGGCCAGCGCCGCGCCCGCGACCGTGCCGAGGCCGGTGACCAGGTTGAAGACGCCGGCCGGCAGGCCGGCCTCGTCGACGATCCGGGCGAACAGGCGCGCCACCAGCGGGGTGTCCTCGGCGGGCTTCAGCACGACCGTGCAGCCCGCGGCCAGGGCCGGGACGACCTTGGCGACGATCTGGTGCAGCGGGTAGTTCCACGGCGTGATCGCGCCGACGACGCCGGCGGGCTCGCGGTAGACGGTGGAGTTGCCGATCCGCTCGGTGAACTCGAACCCGGCCAGCAGCTCGACGTAGCTCGCCGCCACCGCGAGCGGCAGCCCGGCGTGCACCGCGGTGGAGAAGCCGATCGGCGCGCCGAGCTCGGCGGTGACGGTGGCGGCGATCTCCTCCTGGTGGGCGGCCAGGCCGTCGCGGACCGCGGTCAGGAAGCCCAGCCGGGTCTCCTTGCTGGTGGCGCCCCACGCGCGCTGTGCGGCGCGGGCGGCGGCGACGGCGGCGTCCACGTCGGCGGCGTCGCCCGCGGCGACGGCGGCGAGGGCCTCCTCGGTGGCGGGGTTGAGGACGGTGATCGTCCCCTCGCCGAGCGAGGGCCGCCAGCTGCCGTCGATGTACTGGTCGGTGTAGGTCTCCACCTTGGTCCTCCGGGCGCGCTGCGACGAAAGCGACGAAAACTTAGCAGTGCTAGTCAAGGCGCGGACGGGCGCCCGCGCAAGCCCCCGTCGAGTGCCGCAGGTCACGTAGCGCGCCGCCCGCCCGAGTGCTGGGCGCGCACCCGCGCCAGATGCCGTTCGTACAGCTCCCGCGAACCGCGCAGGAATCCGGCGAGGAGACGCAGCTGCTCCTCGTCGTAGCCGGCCAGTTGCTCCCGGCCCTCCTCGGCGAACGGTCCGTACAGCTCCCAGGCCTTCTGCCGGGCGGTGTCGGTGATCCGCACGGTGACCTTGCGGCGGTCCGCCGGGTCGGGGGAGCGGGTGAGGTAACCCAGCTTCTGCAGGCGGTCGAGCATCGCGGTGACGCTGCCGGTGGTCAGGCCGAGGGCCGGGCCGAGCGTGCTGGGGGTGGCCGACTCCTGCTGGAAGAGGATCTCCAGGCAGCGCATGTCCGTCCGGTTGATCCCGAGCAGGGTGGCCGCGGCCGCGTCGAAGTCGTCGACCGCGGCCTGTAGCGCCTGCATCTCCGCGCTGACGGTGGTCACGAGGTCCGCATCCATGATTCCCCTTGACAATCAAGACTCTCGAAGCCCAAGATAAATATGTCTTGAAAGCCAAGATACATGACCCTCAAGGGAAGGGAAGCGACGATGCGCGTGCTCGTCATAGGTGGCGGAACCGGCGGGATGTGCCTGGCCCACGGCCTCAGGAGGGCCGGCGTCGAGGTCGCCGTCTTCGAGCGGTACGGCTCGCGCAAGGATGGTCTGTACGGCTACCGGGTCGGGATCGATCCGACCGGCAACCGGGCCCTGAGGGAGTGCCTGCCGCCCGAGCTCTTCGAGACCTTCGTCGCGACCTGCGCCCGCGCGCCGCGCCACTTCAACGTGCTGACCGAGAAGAAGCGCAGCACCGCGAGCTTCGAACTGCGCGACGACGCCGACGCGGTGGACGCCGAGCGCTCCGTCTCCCGCGCCACGCTGCGGCAGGTGCTCTTCACCGGGATGGACGACGTCGTCCACTACGGCAAGGAGTTCACCCACTACGAGCAGCACCCCGACGGCACCGTCACGGCCTTCTTCGCCGACGGCACGCGGGCCACCGGCGACGTGCTGGTCGCCGCCGACGGCACCCGCTCCGCGGTCCGCCGCCAGTACCTGCCGCACGCGGAGGTCAGGGACGCCGGCATCACCGCCATCGCCACGAAGACGCCGCTCACGCCCGAGACCCGGGCGCTGCTGCCGGAGGAGGTGCGGAACGGCATCTCCCTGATCTTCGGCACCAAGGGCATGATCGGCATGCTCCACGTCATGGAGTTCCCCTGGGACGCGGAGGGCAAGCCGAAGGACCCGGCCGACGGCGCGCGACTGGGAGCCTGGTCGGGCCTCCGGTACGACGACACCCGCGACTACATCAACCTCTCCGTGTGGAGCTCCCACGAGCACTTTCCGGCGGACACCCTCGACCGGCGCGGGGCCGCACTCGTCGCCACCGCGCTCGCGGCCACCGGGAACTGGCATCCCGACCTGCGCCGCCTCTTCGAGCTCTCCGACCCGGAGGCCGCCTTCCCGCTGCGGATCTCCACCTCCGTCCCGGTCGAGCCGTGGGAGAGCAGCAACGTCACGCTGCTCGGCGACGCCGTGCACACCATGACGCCCGGACAGGGCGTCGGCGCGAACACCGCGCTGCGTGACGCGGCCCTGCTCTGCCGGGAGCTGACGTCCGCCGCGCGCGGCGAGAAGCCGCTGCTCACGGCCGTCGCGACCTACGAGGCGGAGATGATCCCCTACGGCTTCGCCCGCGTCGCGGACTCGCTGGACAACAACGGCACGCGTGGCGACGACCCGCTCTACCGCCGCGGGACGGGACGGCTCGCGCTCTTCGCCGCCCGCAGCTTCTTCAGCGTCACCAGCAGGGTCCCGGCGCTGCGCCGGAAGTTCCTCGCGGACCTCTACGCCTACCGTGAGGCATAAGTCCTCGTCGGACGGGGACCACGGAGTGAACGGACTGGCGTGGAACGACGCCGCCAGCACTTAGACTCGACAGCGTGCGATCGGAAGCTCGGGACGAGGCCCCTGTGAAGGCGAAGCGCGTGCCGCGAGCACAGCGCGAACAGCAGATGCTGGACGCCGCCGTGAAAGTCTTCTCCCGGTCCGGCTATCACGCCGCGTCGATGGACGAGATCGCCGAGGAGTGCGAAGTCTCCAAGCCGATGCTCTACCTCTACCTCGGGTCGAAGGAAGAGCTGTTCGCGGCGTGCATCCGCCGCGAGGCCGACCGTCTGATCGCCCGCTTCGCCGAGGCGGCCGACCCGTCGCTGGAGCCGGGGGATCAGCTGTTCCGCGGTCTGACGGCGTTCTTCGCCTTCGTGGCCGAGCACCGCGACAGCTGGATCGTCCTCTACCAGCAGGCGCGTGCCCAGGGCGAGCCCGTGGTGGCGGAGGTGGCCGCCGCTCGGGCCGAGGTCTCCGGCGCGGTGACCGCGCTGCTGCGCCGCGCCGTGCGCGAGGCCGGCGACGACCTGCCCGGCCCGCGCAGCGCCTCGGACGCCCGCCGGGACCGCGGTGAGGCCGCGGCGATGGCCGCCATCATCACGGGCGCGGCCGATGCCCTGGCGGGCTGGGTCCTCGACACCGGCCCGGAGGCAGCGGAGGAGTCCGCCCGCCGCCTGATGTCGGTGATCTGGATCGGCCTGGAGCCGAGGCTGCGCGGGGCCCGCTACGCTGGCTGAGCGCCCGCACGGCTGACCGCGCCTCAGATGATCGGCCCGAGCGCGCAGAGCACGGGCAGCGGGTGGGCCGGGTCGAGTGCGTTGCTGACCATGATCGCTACGCCGGAGTCGTAGGCGAGGCCGATGTGGCCGACCGGGTCGAGCCAGCAGGTGTCCTGGACGGTCACGTTGTGCACGCCCGGCTCGTCGACGAACTCGGTGCCGTAGGGCGTCACCAGTTCGTCGGTGCGCGAGGCGATGACGGTGTAGTCGATGCCCGGCTGCGCGATCGGCCCGGTGTTCAGCGGCCCGATCAGTGTGCCGCTCGTGGTGAGCTCGGTGCAGGCGGCACAGCCGGCTGTCTTCAGCACGTCGTCGACCTGCGAGCGGATGCCGAGGTCGTCGGCGACGGTGATCAGGCCGGCGAAGGTGGTGCCGTGGGTCGGCGGTGCGATGGCGACCACCTTGGCGATCTTCGCGGCGTAGCCGGGCAGGAACTTCGGCACGTAGAGGGACTGGAACGCGCCCTCGGAGTGGCCGACCAGGTCCACCTTGGCGGCGCCGGTCGCGGCGAGCACCTGGTCGATGTCGGCGGCGATCTCGTGCGAGGACTGTTCGATGGGCGCCAGCCCGCCCACGGGTACTCCCAGGACGGCTTCGCCGTAGGTGGGCGCGTAGACGCAGTAGCCCGCGAGTGCCAGCTCCGGCCCGAGGGTGGCGAAGTTGCCGGGGCCGTTGCCGCCGAGGCCGTGCAGCAGCAGGACAGGCTCGGGGTGCGCGGCCGAGGGGCGGCAGGACCATTCGTCGAAACCGGAGCTCGGCCCGGCCGCGCGGGCCGCGCCCGCGCCGGTGACGAGCAGCAGCAGTCCGGTGCCGGCGGCGAACAGGGCCTTGCCCAGGGATCGGCGCATCGGTGCCTCCAGGAGGGGTGGGTGGCTGCTGACATGACAGCACGGCTTCTTGTTTCCAACAAGACTTCTTGTCACATGAACTGATGGTGCGTCATGATCGATGCCATGACTGATGGCCGGCGGATACGGGGCATGGACGCGGAGCAACGGAAGGCGCTACGTCGGCGCCAGCTGTTGGACTCGGCGCTGGAGTTGTTTGCTTCCCAGGGCTATGCGGCCACGCCCATCGAGCAGTTGTGCCAGCACGCGTTCGTGGGGACGAAGGGGTTCTACGAGACCTTCGACAGCCGTGAGGCGTGCTATCTCGCCCTGCTGGGCGAGATCACCGAGCGCACCGAGGCCCGGATGGACGCCTGCCTGGCGGAGGACGCGGACGAGACCGTCCTCGTCGACGCCTTCGCCGACGCCCTGGTCGGTGACCCGCGGGTCGCGCAGGTGGCCTTCGGTCACGGCATGGCCGTCTCCCCGGCCTTGGAACGCGCCCGCCGTGAGAACCGCCGCTGGGCGGCGGGGTTCGTGCTGCGTGTCTGGGACGCGGGCGGCGTCACCCCGGCGCCGGGCGTCGACCCGCGGGTGGCGGCGAGGGGGCTGATCGGCGGGATGTTCGACCTGATCGCGGACTGGCTGGTGGAGTCGGCCTCGTCGGACACCGCGCCGCTGCGGGAGGCGCTCGCCTGCTTCTACCGGGTGGTGCGGGCGGGAGTCGGTCGGCCACAGTGATGGCCGAATAACATCTTGATACCGGTACAACTTGATGACGCGCCATCAACTCAGTTCAATGTTCGACTGGTTGGCGGCAGCTCGAGTGCAGGGGCGGGGGCGTGGACGGACGTGTCGACGGTGACGTGCGCGGCGTGCGGGAGGACCGCGGCGCCTTCGGGACTGTACTGCGGCGGGTGCGGTGCGGCGCTGGGCGTGCCGGCCGGACCGCGGGAGGGCGAGGACCGGGACCTCACCCGCTACCTGTGCGCGGCCGCCTACCTGAACCGGGAGTTCGCCGCCTCGCTGGTCGAGGACGTCGCGTCCGAACCGCACCTCGGCGTCGCCCCGGCGCCCGCCTGCGACGTCCCGGTCGTGCTGCGGCACGCCTACTACGCGGTGATCCGCCGCCACCAGCGCGACGTGCTGCTGGCCGTCGAGGCGGTGTTGCTCCTGGTCTTCCTCTTCGCGGGGGCACCGGCCGGGCTGGAGCTCGTGGTGCTGCTGGGCTCCTGGGTGACGGTCTTCGGCTTCGAGATGTCCACGCGCTACGGGCGGCACCTCCAGAGCCTGCGTCCGCAGCGTTTCCGCCCGGAGCGGGCGCCGGTGATCCCCAATCCGGCGGTGGAGGAGCGGATCGCGGGGGTGGCCAGGTACACGGGCGGTAACACCACCGTCTACAGCGGCTACTCGCCCTTCATGGGCCACGGCGAGCAGTCCGACTCCTGGTCGTTCTCGCTGGATCTGAAGCGGACGGGCGAGTTCGGCGAGCAGCCCACCACCTTCGACGTCCAGGAGCTGTACGCGCACGTGGCCCGGCGGCTCGCGGAGCTGTCCCTGCCCGGCCTGCAACTGGAGGAGCGGCTGTTCGTGGACGGCGACGCGGTCGCCGACGACCCGCGCTTCCTGCCCGACCCGTTCGGCCGGCCGGTCGCCTCCGTCTCCCGGGAGCTGGTGGACCGGCTCAAGCGCGAACCGGAGGACCGCGCCAGGGTCTACCTCGCTGTGCACGCGACCGGTTGGCGGGGCGACCTGGTCACCTCCTACTTCATCCGGTTCGCCCGCTCGGACTCCAGCCTGCTCGTGGAGGGTGTGCACACGGTGCTCTGCCCGCTGCGCGAGCAGTACCGGGTGATCGACACGCTGATGCCCACCCCGACCTTCCGCGAGTGCGTGGAGCACCTCGTGGAGTCCCTGGCAGCCACCCCGCTCGCACTGGCCGCCGCCCCGTTCCGTGCCACGGCGTGGTTCCTGTCGGAGTTCCTGCTGCGTCGACGGTTGCGGCGGCAGGACCGGCGCATCCGGTTGCTGCGGGTCTTCGACTACGGCGCCCGGGTGGGCATCCGCCAGCAGGCCTCCGACGCCCAGTACCACCGCTACTTCCAGAAGTACGACAGCGGTGTGGTGCTCAAGGTGTGCGAACGGCGCTCTCTGGACGCCCTGGTGGAGTTCGCCCAGGAGCACGGCGTCGACGTGGGCGACCTGGTGCGCAACCAGCGCACGATCGTCAACAACGGGATCATCGCCACCGGCGGTGCGAGCGTGCAGGGCAACTCGGTTGCCTCGGGCGAGAGTTCGCGGGCCACGAGCGGGTCCATCCGGGAGGCGGTCAAGGACACGGTCAAGGAGGCCGCCATCGGTGTCCGCGACAAGATCTGACAGGGAGTCGGCATGGAGGGAAACAGCGGAATCAACGCCCAGGGCGGTTCCCAGGTCTGGGGCAACGCCGTGGCAAGCGGGCGGGGCAGCTCGGCCGAGGTGCACCAGGAGGGCCCGGTGCGGGCGGACGCGCCCCGGCCGACGGTGCAGGAGGTCCGCACCCTGCTCGCCCAACTGGCGGCGGAACTGGGCCGGTCGGACCATGCGGAGCGGGAGGCGCTGATCGAGGAGGTCGACGCAGCAGACGCCGAGCTCGGCACCGAGCAGCCGAGGCTCGGCCGGGTCCGCCGCCTAGTCACCGGGCTGGGCTCGGCGGTCGAGGGGTTCACCCGGTTGGCGGGTCTGGTCGCGGCGATCGAGCAGGCCGTCCGCGGTCTGTGAGGGGGGACGCACATGGCAACCTGCGCGAACTGCGGCGCACCCTTCGACGTCGGCACGCGCTTCTGCGTGCGGTGCGGACACCCGCGCGGTCCGGAGCAGTTCGCGCCCGCGCGGCCCGGCGTGCCGGTCCCGCCCGGCTTCGTGCGGGTAGGTCCCACGATCCTGCCGGTCTGGCTGGTCGCGGTGGTCACCGTGCTGGCGTTCGCCGGCGGCGCCGGCGCGACCTACCTGCTCACCTCCTCACCGGGACAGCAGTCGGCCGCGTCGTCCGTGGTGCCCTCACCCGAACCCCCGCCACCGACCGATCCAGGGCCCACTGACCCAGGGCCCACCGATCCCGGGCCCACTGACCCAGGGCCCACTGACCCCGCCACGACGGACACGCCTTCGTCCGGGGATCCGGCCGCAGTGGTGCAGCAGTACTACGACGACCTCAACGCGGGTGACTACCAGGCCGCCTGGCAACTGGGCGCCGACAACTTCGCCGGCACCTCCTACAGCCGGTGGCAGTCCGGCTTCGCCGGCACCGCGCACGTCGACCTGCAGGTCACCGACGACCCGGCCGATCCCACCCTCGCCGACGTGGTCATCACCTCCACGCAGACCGACGGCTCGACGCAGCAGTACACCGGCACCTACACCGTCCAGGGCGGCCTGATCGTGGCGGCCGACGTCCACTAGCCGGCAGCTCGTCACCGCCCCAGCGCCGCCATCGCCGCGTTGTGGCCCGGGATGCCGCTGACGCCGCCGCCGCGCGGCGCTCCCGCGCCGCAGAGCAGGAGGTTGGCGGCGTAGGGCGTGCCGGCGCCCCACCGCCCGGCCGAGGGCTCCGCGGCCTCCGCGAACGGGAAGACCAGCGGACGGTGGAAGATGTTGCCGCCCGGCAGGCCGAGGCCGGTGTCCAGGTCCAGGGGCGTGCGCGCCTCGATGCACGGCCGGCCGTCCGCGTCGCGCGCCAGGACGTCGGTCAGGGGTTCGTCCAGGACGGCCTGGAGCGGCGCGAGGACCGCGCGGAGCGCGGAGTCGCGGTCGTGGGCGGGGAAAAGGCGCGCGGGCTGGTGCAGGCCGAAGAGGGTGAGCGTCTGGTAGCCGCGCTCGCGCAGCTCGGGGGAGAGGATGCTCGGGTCGGTCAGCGAGTGGCAGTAGATCTCCGAGGGCGCCGGGCCCGGCAGCTCCCCGCCCGCCGCCTGCGTGTAGGCGGTCTCCAACTCCCGGTAGCCCTCCGCGATGTGGAAGGTGCCCGCGAAGGCGGCGCGCGGGTCGACGGAGCGGTCGCGCAGGCGCGGCAGCCGGGTCAGCAGCATGTTGACCTTCAGCTGGGCGCCCTCGACCGGCTCCGTCGCGCTCGCGTCCCCGACCAGCCGGGCGAGTTCGCGCGGGGAGGCGTTGCACAGCACCCACCGCGCGCCCACGGTTCGCTCCGTGCCGGTGGCGGCGTCGCGGAACGAGACCTCCGCCGCGCGCCCGTCCGCCCGGACGGAGGTCACCTCGCAGCCGGTCAGGATCTCCGCCCCGGCCGCGCGCGCCGCCCCTTCCAGTGCGCCGGAGACGGCGCCCATCCCGCCGACCGGGACGTCCCAGTCCCCGGTCCCGTTGCCGATCACGTGGTAGAGGAAGCAGGCGTTCTGCCGCAGGGAGGGGTCGTGCGCCCGGGCGAACGTGCCGATCAGCGCGTCGGTCAGGACGACGCCGCGCACCAGGTCGTCGTCGAAGGCCGCCTCGACGGCCTCGCCGATCGGGCGGTCGAACAGGGCCTGCCAGGTCTCCTCGCCCGCGGCGTCCGTGACGAGCTTGCGCAGCCGCGCGCGGTCCGGCAGGGGTTCGGTCAGGGTCGGGAAGACCGCCTCGGCCACGCGCCGCGTGCGGTCGTAGAACTCCTGCCAGGCGGCGAACTCGCGGTCGCCACCGGTCAGCGCCCGGAAGCCGGCCGCGGTCGCGGCCGCGTCGCCGTTGTCGACCAGCAGGCCCCTGCCGTCGCCGCCCACGTCGTAGGGGGTGTAGGAGGAGTAGCGGCGGCGTCGCAGGTCCAGCCCGAGACCGAGATCGGAGACGATCTTCCTGGGCAGCAGGCTGACCAGGTACGAGTACCGCGACAGCCGGGCGTCCACGCCCGGGAAGACGCGTGCGGAGACGGCCGCGCCGCCCGCGTGGTCCTGGCGTTCCAGCACGGCGACGCGCCGTCCGGCGCGGGCCAGGTAGGCGGCGGCGACCAGCCCGTTGTGGCCGCCGCCCACGACGACGGCGTCATACGCATCCGAAACGGCGCTCATGCGCACCGTCCTACCAGCAGCCCGGTGCGGTGCGGAAGAGCGCGTTCAGCGCGGCAGGCGCAGCTGGAGCCAGCAGGAGAGCCGGTCGTCGGGGTGGTCCAGGTCGACGCCGAAGAGCTCGCCGGCGCGCCGGAGCCGGTACTTGAGCGTGTTGGGGTGGATCGTCAGGCGCGCGGCCGCGTCGCCGATGTTGCCGATCGCGTCGAGCCAGGCGGTGACGGACGCGGCGAAGGCGGTGCCCCTGGCCCGGTCGTGCTCCAGCATCGCCTCGATGCCGGGGTGACGCAGGCGAGGGCGGCGGGCCAGCTCGTCGCCGACGTGCGCGAGCAGAACCCGGGCGTGCGTGTCGCGCAGCGTCGCGAAGGCGGGCGCCTGCGGGTCGGCGGTGGTCACCCGCAGCACGTCGTCGACCTCGGCGCGCAGGTCGGGGAGTTCCTCCGGGCCGGTGGCGATCCGGGAGCAGGCCGCACGCAGCGGCGTCTCCACGCTGCGGTCCAGTACGGCCGCGGCCTGCTCGCCGAGGCGGCGGGCCGTCGCGAACGCGGCCACCCCCTCGTCCAGTGGCAGCAGCACGTAGACGGTGCGGCCGACGGTGGCGACCGACGCCTCCGCGTGGACGGCCGGCCAGTGCCGCGCGGATGCGGCGGCGAGGCGGACCAGCAGGTCGTCGGCGGGCGTCTCGGCCGGTGAGGCGGGAGCAACCGGTGCGAAGCCGAGCAGCGCAAGCGGCCGCCGGCCGGGCAGGCCCAGCGGTGTACTTCGGGTACAGCCGCCACCACTCCCGGCTGGGCGCCGATCCCGTGGTCCTGGCAGAACGGGACCTGGCAGCACGCTGAGGGGCGCGCCCCGAAGGTGGTGCCAGCACGACCTTCGGGAACACGTGGCAGCGCCATGTCTCCCGACACCCAGTTCGCGAAACCGTGGAGGCATGCGGACAACCGATGCCCCAGCTCTCGAAGCCCGTGGTCTGACCCGTCGTTACGGCGGGCGGACCGTCGTCGACGATGTCTCGTTCCAGGTCGTGCCCGGTCGGGTCACCGGCTTTCTGGGGCCGAACGGGGCAGGGAAGTCGACCACCCTGCGCCTGCTGCTGGGGCTGGAGCGCCCCGACAGCGGGGAGGCGCTCGTCTTCGGGCGCCCCTACGCCGAGTTGGAGGCGCCCCTGGCGACCGTGGGCGCGCTGCTCGAAGCCCGCTCGTTCCACCCCGGGCGCTCCGCGCGCAACCATCTGCTCGCGCTCGCGCGGTCCGCCGGACTCCCCGACGCCCGCGTCGAGCACGTGCTCGCCCAGGTCGGGCTCGCCGAGGCCGCCGACCGCCGGGCGGGCGGGTTCTCGCTGGGGATGGGCCAGCGCCTCGGCATCGCCGCCGCCCTGCTGGGCGACCCGCGTGTGGTCGTGCTCGACGAGCCGGTCAACGGGCTCGACCCCGAGGGCATCCTGTGGGTGCGCACCCTCGCCAGGCGTCTCGCCGCCGAGGGGCGCACCGTGCTGATCTCCTCGCACCTGATGAACGAGATGGCGTTGACCGCCGACCACCTGCTGGTCATCGGCCGGGGCCGGCTCCTCGCCGACTGCTCCACCGCCGAGTTCATCGAGCGGCACACCGATCCCGAGGTCTACGCCGCCACCCCCGCCGTCGCGCGTCCCGCGCTGCTGGAGGAGGCCTTCCTGCGCCTCACCTCGGACAGCGCCCAGTACACGGCTGCCTGAGCGAAGGGACAGATCGACATGTCGATGACTCACCTCCTGCGCGGCGAGCGGACCAAGTTCGCCTCCCTCCGCTCCACCTGGTGGTGCCTCGGGGCGCTGACCGTGCTCGGGCTCGGGTTCAACGCGCTCGTCCCGGCCCTGCTCGTCGGCGGCTGGAACACGATGGACCCGGCCACCCGCGAGCAGTTCCGCACCGACACCCTCGGGCTGGTGCTGCAACCGGGCGCGCAGTGGGCGCAGGTCGCCGCGTGTGTGCTCGGGGTGCTGCTGCTCGCCTCGGAGTTCTCCACCGGGACCATCCGTTCCACCGTGCTCGCGACGCCACGCCGCACGCCGGTGCTCGCCGCCAAGGCGGCGGTCTTCGCGGGGGTGCTGTTCGCCTTCGGGGTGCTGATCGCGATCCCGTCGCTCCTGGTCGGATCGGCGCTGGTGAGTGCGCACGCGACCATCGCCCTCGGGTCGGTGGCCAGTGTGCGGGCCGTCCTCGGTTTCGGGGTCTACCTCGCGCTCACCGGCGTACTCGCGCTCAGCGTCGGTGCGCTGGTCCGGCACACCGCCGGAGCGGTCGCGACGATCCTGGCGCTCCAGTTCGTCCTCCCGGCCGTCTCCCAGCTGCTGCCCGGCTCCGTCGGGCAGCACGTGGCCCAGGCCCTGCCGGCGTCCGCCAACGTGATGCTCGGCAGCGGACACGGCTCGTCCTCGGTCTACAGTCCGCTCCAGGGTCTGCTGATCCTCCTCGCCTGGACGGCCGTCGCCTACGCGGCCGCGCACCTCTCGCTGGAGAAGCGTGACGTGTGATCACCGGATGAGCGAGACTGTGCCCATGTCCCGGACGATCAGGCGCGCGCTGCGGGAGCCGTTCTCGGCGCGCGCCTGGCGGGAGCTGGTGTACTCGTTGCTGAGCGCGCCGTTCGCGCTGCTCGGGCTGGTCGCGGTGCTGGCCACCTGTGTGCTGGGGGTCCTGTCCGCCGGAGTGGTCCTGCTGCCGCTGCTGCCCCTGCTGCTGGCCGTGGACCGGGGGCTGGCCGCCGCGTACCGGGGGCTGGCCCGCTCGCTGCTCGGGCTGGAGATCGAGGTCCCGCCGCGTCCGCCCCGGGGGCGCGGTGTCGGCGACTGGCTGGCCCGCAACCTCGTCGACGTCTCCTCCTGGCGGGCCGTCGGCTACCTGGCGATCCGCTTCCCGCTCGGACTGGTGCAGTTCCTGCTGGGTTTCGGCTGGTGGCTCTACAGCCTGCTCTTCCTGCTCTACCCGCTGATGTGGCGGCTCCAGGTGGACACCGCCACGCACAAGGGCGGGGGCGACCCGGGGCTGGGGCTCGCCGGGTTCCGGTTCGACACCTGGGCCCGCTCGCTGATCCTGGTGGCCTTCGGCGCGCTGGTCCTGCTCGCCTGGCCGTGGGTGCAGCGGCTGCCGTTGCTGCTGGACCGGTGGCTGATGGTGCGTCTGCTCGGCCCCTCCGCCGCGCAGCGGCGCCTCGCGCTGCTGGAGGAGACCCGCGAGCTGGCCATCACGCAGGCGGCGGCCACGCTGCGCCGGATCGAGCGCGACCTGCACGACGGCGCCCAGGCGCGGATCATCGCCCTCGGCATGCGGCTGGGCCGCGCGGAGTCGCGGCTGCTCAAGGGCGACGCGGACAAGGCCGTCGAGCTGATCGCCGAGGCGAGGGCGGAGACCCGCGAGATCGTGCAGGAGCTGCGTGAGCTGGTCCGCGGCATCCACCCGCCCGCGCTCGACGCGGGCCTGGAGGCCGCGCTCACCACCCTGGCGGCGCGGGCGCCGCTGCCCACGACCGTCCGGGTCGCGGTCGGGGAGCGGCCGCAGGCCGCCGTGGAGACGATGCTCTACTTCGCCGCCGCCGAACTGCTCGCCAACGCGGCCAAGCACGCGGAGGCGCGGCAGGCCGCCATCGCCGTGCTCGAGTCGGAGGGACGGCTGCGGCTGCTCGTCACCGACGACGGGCGCGGCGGCGCGACGCTGGCCGGAGCGGGCTCCGGGCTGCGCGGGCTCGCCGAGCGGGTCCGCGTCGCCGACGGCCGGCTGACCCTCGACAGCCCCCTCGGCGGGCCCACCACCGTCACCGTCGAACTCGAATCACCGGAAAGGCGTTGAGCACACCCATGCGCGTCGTCGTCGCCGAGGACACCGCGATCCTGCGGGTCGGGCTGGTGCAGTTGCTGGAGGACGAGGGCCACGAGGTCGTCGCTGCCGTGGCCGACGGTGTCCAGCTGCTGGCGGCCGCCGCCGAGCACGCCCCGGACGCGGTGGTCAGCGACGTGCGGATGCCGCCCTCGCACACCGACGAGGGCCTGCGGGCGGTGATCGAGCTGCGCGCGCGGCGTCCCGGACTGCCGGTGCTGATCTTCTCGCAGTACGTGGAGACCCAGTACGCCTCCCGCCTGCTGGCGGGAGGCTCGGCCGGGGTCGGCTACCTGCTCAAGGAACGCGTCCTGGACACCCGGGACTTCGTCGACGCGCTGGAGCGCGTCGCGGCGGGCGGCACCGCGCTGGACCCGGAGGTGGTCACCCAGCTGGTCGGCGCGAGCCCGGCCCGCGGCACGATCGACGGGCTGAGCCCGCGCGAGCGCGAGGTGCTGGGCCTGATGGCGCAGGGCCGCTCCAACGCGGCGATCGCCGCACAGCTGGTGGTCACCGAGCGGGCGGTGGAGAAGCACGTCGCCAACATCTTCCTCAAGCTGGACCTGCCGGTCTCCGCCGCCGACCACCGCCGGGTGCTGGCGGTGCTGCGCCACCTCGGGGCCTGATCCCGAGGTCTGCGGCCCAACGGGTGGAACCTCACCCGTTCGGCGTGTGCTCGGTCGCGGCGCGGGAGCGGGCGTGTGAGCGTGGGTCCTCAGACGTGTCCGAACCACCCGGAGGCCCCCGTGTCAGTTTCCACCGCCCGCGTCCGTACCTCGGCCGTCGCCGTCGCGATGGCCGGCACGCTGCTGGTGCTGCCCGCCTGCTCGTCCAGCAAGACCAGCAACAGTGTCAGCGGTGCAGGTGTCGCGGCGACCGCGAGTGCCACGAGCAGCGCGGACCGGGTCAAGCTGGCCAAGACCAAGTTCGTCCTCAACGCCGGTCTGGCCGCGGGCGCGACCTACCAGTGGATCTACAAGCCCTTCAAGGCGGGCACCTTCAAGAGCGGCGCCAAGGGGCGCACCACCGCCCTGATCAAGGGCGCGCTGGCGGCGGGCTTCACCTACAACCGCGCCAAGGCCGCGCTGGCCGACGCCAAGGGCGACCCGACCCTGTCCAAGGCGACCGACGCGCTCTCCAGCGCCGTCGACAGCCTGAAGAACCTGCCGAGCAAGATCAAGAACGGCAGCGCGACGGACGCGGACTTCAACCAGTTCACCAATGTGACGAACAGCATCAAGGGCGCCGGCGCCGCGAACGGTGCCACCGTGACCGACCAGGTCCCGAGCGTGGGCCAGCTGACCCAGATGGTCACCAGCTGACCGGCCCGAAGGCCCAAGGGCCGGCACGCGACCGCGTGCCGGGCCCTCGGACGTTCGGGCTCCGGGTCGGCACGGAACCCTCACCGGACCGTCCCAGAAATCACCCCTGGCACACAGCACCACCCCCGCGGCCGTATCCTGCTCTGTACGCGTCCCGGTGACCCCGGGCGCGTGGGCGTGAAAGGGGCACCAGTGGAATCCGCGGGCAAGGTCGACGCGTGGTGGCGTAGGTGGCTCCGGCTGGGCGGACGCCCCGACGAGGCGGACGTCGCCGCCGAGCGGGCCAGGCGCCTGCGCGTCGTGCTGGACGCCGCACGCGCGGGCTTCCCCGTGGCCCCGGCCGCGCACGCGGTCGACTTCACCTGTTCCTGCGACCGGGTCGGCTGTCCGGCCCCCGCGCAGCACCCGCTCTCCTTCGCCTGGCAGTCCCAGGCCACCACCGACTTCGACCAGATCACCCGTTGGCTCAGCCGTGACCCGGACGCCAACGCGATCACCCCGACCGGCCGCGTCCACGACGTCCTCGACGTCCCGACGGAGGCCGGCCGGCTCGCACTGGAGCGCCTCGCCGAGGCCGGCATCGCCGCCGGACCGGTCGTCGCGCTCGGCGAGGACCGCTGGTTCTTCTTCACCACCACCCGCTCGCCCCTCGACGAGGACGAGTGGTGGACCTCCGAGCTCGACTCCCACCCCGACCAGGACGCGGACGAGCACCCCGGCCTGCGCTGGCACACCCGCGGCAGCTACGTGCTGCTGCCCCCCTCACGCCTCGCCGGCGGCTCCGAGGTCACCTGGGTCCGCGGCCCCGACCACCCGCTCCCGGACCCGCTGCGCCTGCTGGACGTGCTCACCGACGCCTGCGCCGAGGTCGGTGCGCCGGCGCTCGGTGAGCAGTGGCTGATCCGCTGAGCCCCTCTCCCTAGGGGAGGGTGAGGATCTCCGAGCCGTCCTCGGTGACGACGAGCGTGTGCTCGAACTGCGCGGTGCGCTTGCGGTCCTTCGTCACGACCGTCCAGCCGTCCGGCCAGATGTCGTGGTGGTAGTCGCCCAGCGTCAGCATCGGCTCGATGGTGAAGGTCATGCCCGGCTGCATCACCGTGGTGGCGAACTCGCTGTCGTAGTGCGGGATGATCAGCCCGGAGTGGAACGACGTGTTGATCCCGTGGCCGGTGAAGTCGCGCACGACGCCGTAGCCGAAGCGCTTGGCGTAGGACTCGATCACCCGCCCGATCACGTTGATCTGCCGCCCCGGCTTCACCGCCGCGATGCCGCGGCGGGTCGCCTCCCGGGTGCGCTCGACCAGCAGCTCGGACTCCTCGTCCACGTCGCCGACGAGGTAGGTGGCGTTGAGGTCGCCGTGCACGCCGTGGATGAAGGCGGTGACGTCGAGGTTGACGATGTCGCCGTCGCGCAGCACGGTCGAATCCGGGATGCCGTGGCAGATCACCTCGTTGACCGAGGTGCAGATGGACTTCGGGAAGCCCCGGTAGCCGAGGTCCGAGGGGTAGGCGTCGTGGTCGCACATGTACGCGTGCGCGATCCGGTCCAGCTCGTCCGTGGTCACGCCCGGCTCGATCGCGGCGGCCGCGGCGTCCATCGCCTGCGCGGCGACGCGTCCGGCGATCCGCATCTTCTCGATCGTCTCGGCGGTCTGCACCTCCGGCCCGTCGTAGGGCCGGGGGGCCTTGCGGCCCACGTACTCCGGGCGCGGGATGTGCGCCGGCACGGCGCGGGTCGGGGAGAGCGTCCCAGGGACGAGAGGTGCGGGTGCCATGGTGGTCATCCTAGTCAGCGGGTACACCTCCGATGCGGGACGCCGAGTGTGACGGGAGCGGATATGGCGAAGCAGCCGACGGGGAAGCCGGGCGAGTGGTTCTGGTGCCTGAAGCACCGCAAGGTCGAGGAGGGCCCGGAGTGCCCGGCCCGCAACCGCCTCGGCCCGTACGAGACGGCGGAGGCCGCGTCCCACGCGCTGGAACGCGTGGCCTCCCGCAACGACGAGTGGGACACCGACCCGCGCTGGCAGTAGGTGCAGCACCTCAGAGCCCCGCCCCTGACGCGCCTTCGGCGCGCGGGGCGGTGCGACTGGATGTCGAGCGAAAAGGTGTGCACGAAGTGCCACAAGGCGGGCACCCCCCTGACGGGGTCACAGTGCCTGTGGCAGGGTGTCACCACGCAACTCGCACTGTGGGGGAACGCCGGTGGCACGTGGCAGGGACTTTTCGCGCGTCGGCGTGCGCGTCGCCGCCGCCCTCGGCGCGGCGCTCGTGCTGGGGTTGGCCGCCGTCGCGATGAAGGCGGGGAGCGGAACCGCGCTGGCCGGGGACGGGCCGGAGAAGGCGCGATGGGTGCTGCTGGCCCTGGGCGTCGTCGTCCTCGCCCTGCCGCTCGCGCTGCGCGCGCGCCGCAGTCAGGACGTGATGCGGGAGGAGACACCCGCGCAGGCGCGCGTCTCCTCGCTGATCGTGCCGGCCTTCACAGTCATGGCCGTGGCCACCTTCGTCGGGCTGGCGATCCTCGGTACCCGCAGCACCCAGATCCCCTACTCGCCGCCCCAGGGTGTCGCCGCGCCCAGGGTGACCACCGGGACCGTCCCGCCCAGCCAGTACCCGGCGGACCCGCCGTCGTCGACCCCCCCGGCGGCAGGGTCGTCCATCGACTTCAAGGCCCTGCTCACCGGCTTCGTGATTCTCGTCGGCGTCGTCGTGCTGATCGTCCTGGTCGTGCTCGTCGTGCGCTGGCTGATGGCCCGTCGGCGAGTGACCACGGACAGCGACGGAGTCGTCGACGGCGGGATCGACGGCGACGGCACCGAGGAGGCGCTGGCCGAGGCCGTCTTGGCGGGGCGTGCGGCGCTCACCGACGACGCCGATCCGCGCACCGCGATCATCGCCTGCTACGCGGCGATGGAGCGCTCCCTGGACCACGGCGGCATCAGCCGCCGGAAGGCGGACACCCCGACCGAGCTGCTGCATCGCGCCGTCCAGGCCGAACTGGTCCTGGGGGGCGCGGCGCGGACCCTGACCGAGCTGTTCACCGAGGCGCGGTACTCCACCCACCCGATGGGCGAGCACCAGCGCGACCAGGCCCGTGCGGCGCTGGAGGACATCGGCCGCCACCTCGCCGCCGCCACTGCGCCCACCGCGGCCGGCCTCGGCGTGACCGAGGAGATCGAGATCTGATGACGACTCCCCACCCGCACCATGGCGCGATCGGTCCTCTCGAAGCGGCGCCGGAGCCGCCGCCCGCGCCCGGCTCGCTGACGTCGCCGCAGGCACAGCCGCCCCACCACCCTTCCGCGTTCCCCGGCTACGACGCCGGCCTGCACCGCGACGCCTCGGCGGCGCGCACCCCGGCGCCGCGTTCCGGCCTGCTCGGGCCGGACCGGCTGCCGCTGCTGGCACTCGGCGGCTTCGCGCTGGTCTGCCTGGCCGCGCTGTGGGCCGTCGGCGGGGTCGCCGGGCTGTCCGTCGGCGTGGTCGCGATCGTCGCCGCCGGGGCGTGGGTCGCGCGGTGGATCGCGGGCGCCGGTGTGATGGACTCCGGCTTCCGGCGCCGCAGCCGGCTCGTCGGGACCCGCGAGCCGACCCTGCGCTACTGGGACGCGGCCCTCGGGGACGCGGCCCGCACCCCGGAGGGCTACGCCCTGCACCTGTACCCGCTGCTGCTGCGGCTCTACGAGGTGCGGCTGGCGGAGCGTCACGGCGTCTCGCTGCGCGCTCAGCCCGCGCGCGCCGCGGCGATCGTCGGCCCGCAGCTGTGGCCCCTGCTCGACCCGATGCAGCCCCGCACGCCGACCGCGATCCGCCAGGCGCGGCAGGCCGGCTACCACGACATCCCGGACCCGAGGCCGCTGCCGCCCGCGCTGCTCGAAGCGCTGGTGGCCCGCCTGGAAACCCTCTGACGATCCGACCATCAGCACCGCAACGCCTTCGAGGAGCACCGTGACCGCCTCCGTAACGGACCAGTTGACCCCGCAGCAGGCGGGGGTGCGCGCCCACGCGGTGCTCGACGAGATCGAGCGCGCCGTCGTCGGCAAGCGCTCCGCGCTGGAGCTGGTGATGCTCGGCGTGCTCGCCGGCGGCCACGTGCTGATCGAGGACCTGCCGGGTCTCGGCAAGACGCTGCTCGCCCGGTCCTTCTCGACCGTGCTGGGCCTGGACTTCCGCCGGATCCAGTTCACGCCGGACCTGCTGCCCTCCGACGTGACCGGCGCGCCCTTCTACGACCAGCGCACCGGCGAGATGGTCTTCCGGCCCGGCCCGGTCTTCGCCAACCTGCTGCTGGCCGACGAGATCAACCGCACGCCCCCGAAGACCCAGGCGGCCCTGCTGGAGGCGATGGCCGAGGCGCAGGTCTCCATCGACGGCGTCACCCGCGAGCTGCCCAAGCCGTTCGTCGTCATCGCCACCGACAACCCGATCGAGTACGAGGGCACCTACGCGCTGCCCGAGGCCCAGCTCGACCGATTCCTGCTGCGGGTGCGGATGGGCTACCTGCCCGTGGCCGACGAGGCGGCGATGCTCCGCCGCCGTCTGGACCGCAGCACCCCGGAGGCGGTGCTCGACAGGCTCAGCAACCCCGGCGAGGTGCTGGCCATGCGCGCCGCGCTGGAGCGCGTCGAGGTCAACACGGACCTGGTCGACTACGTCGTCGCGCTGATCGACGCCACCCGCCGGCACGCCCAGATCCAGGTCGGCGCCTCGCCGCGCGGCGGTCTCGCGCTGGTGCAGCTGGCCCGCGCCCGGGCCGTGATGGCCGGCCGCGACTACGTGATCCCCGAGGACGTGAAGGCCGTCGCGCTCCCGGCGCTGGCCCACCGGATCACCCTGAAGCCGGAGCTGTGGGTGCGTCGGATCTCCGCGGACGACGTGATCGCCGGCGTGGTGCAGAGCGTGCCGACCCCGCAGACCACCCCGCGGACCGCCCCGCACACCGCCCAGCACACCGCCCCGGTGCCGAATCCGGTTGGCGCATGATCCACGCGCTGGACCGGGTGCTCGGCGGGCAGCCGCAGGGCACCGAGCACGAGGAGATCCCGGGCACCCCGGAGCGGGGCGTCCGGCTGACCGAACGCGCGGTGCGGCTGCTGTCGGTCGTCGTCACCGCGGTGGCGATCGCGCTCGTCACCGACCAGCCGTGGCTGCTCGCGCTGGCCGCCGGTCCGCTCTGCCTGCTGCTGCTCGCCGCGCTGAGCCCGCACCGGGTCGAGGGCGAGCCGGTCGCGGCCGGTGGGCAGTCCTACCAGTCGAGCCTGCGGGTCTTCGAGGGCGAGCCGGTCACCGCGTGGTTCCGGGTCGCCTTCCCGGGGTCCGCCGAGTGGCTCGACCCGGGCGTCGTCGTCGGGGCCGGGTGCGAGCTGGTCTCCGTCGAGTCGCACGGCGCGCAGCTCACCCTCGGCTTCGTCGCCCGCCGTTGGGGCCGCTGGTCGCTGGGCACGGTGGACGTCGACATCCACGACCGGGGCGGGCTGCTGCGCCGCACGCTGCGCGTCGAGCTCGGCCAGGTCGAGGTCTTCCCGAACCCCGCCGAGGGCGGGCTCACCCCCGTGCCGGTGCGGTTGCCCGGCAACCTCGGCGAGCACACCTCGCGTCAGCAGGGCGAGGGCGTCGAGGTCGTGGGCACCCGCCCGTTCGTGTGGGGCGAGCGGCAGCGCCGCATCAACTGGGCCGCCACCAGCCGGCGCGGCGGCGCCATCCAGCTCCAGCAGTTCGCCTCCGAGCGCGCCGCCGACGTGGTGGTGCTCCTGGACGCCTTCGCCGACCTGCGCGACCCGAACACCGGCGCGTCCAGCCTGGACGAGTCGCTGCGCGTCGCCGCCGGGATCGTCCGTGCCTACCTGCGCAGCCACGACCGGGTCGGCGTGGTCTCCGTCGGCGGTCGGCTGCACTGGCTCCAGCCGGGTCACGGGGACCAGTACTTCTACCGGGTCGTGCAGACCGTCCTGGACGTGCGGCGCGACCTCGCGTACCAGACCCCCGACCTGAACCGGCTCCCTCCGCCCGCGCTGCCGCACGGCGCGCTGGTCCACGCGGTCACCCCGCTCGCGGACAACCGCATGATGGGCGTGCTGGGCGGGCTCGCGGAGCGCGGCAACCCGGTCGTGGTCGTGGAGATCCCGATCGGTGACCCGCGGGTCGGCAGCGGCGAGGTGACCGAGGCGCTGGCGCTGCGGCTGTGGCGGCTCGACCGCGAGGCCCTGCGGTTCAGCCTGACCGAGAAGGGCATCCCGGTCGCCCCCTGGGAGGGTGGCACCCTCGACCTCACCTTCGCGCCGCTGATGCGCACCCGGATCCAAGGGAGGCTGCGATGAGCGTGCAGTCGATGAGCCGCGACGAGACGGGAGCGGCCCCGGAGGCTGCCGCGGACTTCGCGCGGTGGGAGTCCGAGGTGTTCGCCGCGCGTGGTCTGGGTGTCGCGATGGCCGTCGCCGCCGCGGACCCGGTCAACCTCGTCCACGCCTCCTGGGTGCTCGGGGCGGTCGTCGTCCGGCTGATCGTGCTGATCCTGATGGGGGCCGTGGCCTGGTTCACGGCGCCGCCGGTGGTGGCCCGTCCCGTCACCGGCGACCCGCGCTGGGCCAGTCAGCTGTCCCGGCACCGCAACACCGTGCTGGCGGTCGGTTTCGTGGTGGCCGTGGCGCTCGGCGCCCCGCCGGTCTGGATGATGGCCTGCGACGCCGCGCTGCTCCTGGCCTACCTGCTCTTCGTCGACGCGGCCGCCGGCGGTCCGCCCGGGGCGGCGCAGCTGCGCGACTGGCCCGGGCTGGCCACCGCGGTCGCGGCCACGGGCCTGGTGCTGACGGGGGCCACGGTCTCCGTCGCCACCGCCGACTCCTGGGCACGCGCGACGGCGGGGGTGCTGGTCCTCGTGGTGGGCGCGGGACTGGCGCTGTCCGTGCGGCGGCGCCGCGGCCGCTGAGCCGAGGCCGGCGCAGTGGCGCAGTGGCGCAGTGGCGCAGCGGCTCAGAGGCGCAGGGCGCGGGGCACTCAGCCGAAGACGGTGCGGTCCCGGTGCAGTGCCATGCGCGTCGGGAGCGTGCCGCCCTCCGGGAGGGCGGCGGCGTCGCCGTGGTAGCGGGGGCAGGCCAGTGACCAGACCAGGTTGCCGCTGAGCATCAGCTCCCAGGCCGTCAGGTAGGTGTCCGTCGCCGGGGCGCCGTCCGCACGCAGGGTGCCGGCGGCGGCATGGAAGTTCTCCTCGGCGGCGGCGATCCGGGCGCAGACCGTGTCGGCGGCCTCCTGGAGGGTGAGCCCCTCGGCGTCGCGCAGCACGGCCAGGGCGTTCATCGGCTCGCCCGCGAAGTACTCCTTGCGGAACGACAGCAGGTCGTTGACCAGGATCGTGTGCACGAAGCAGGCCCGGTGCAGCTCCGCCCAGGCGGTGGCGTCCGCCGACGCCTGGAGCCGCGTCAGGTCCGGCAGACCCAGGCCGTGTTCGATGGCGACACCGACCAAGTCGAAGGCGGAGTCCGCGTAGCGGGCGGCCAGGTAGGCGTCGTAGCCGCCCAGCGCCTCGCGTGCGGTCCGCTCCTTGCCCGCCCCGGCCGCGATGACCTCGGAGAAGCCCGCCACGAACCGGGCCCACAGCCGGTCGGGAACGCCCTCGCGGGCCCGCGTCAGCGTCCGCGCGAGCAGCCGCAGCGGCGCGGAGCCGGCCGGATCGCTGCTCTCGCTGCGCTCGCCCCGCAGCACGGCCAGGTAGTCGGCGGCCCTGGCCCGTTCCCCGGCCTCGTCGTCCGCGACGTCGTCGAGCAGGAACAGCGCGGACGCGGCCACGCAGATCCCCACCAGCTTCGCCGCGTCGGCCCCCGGCAGCACCCCGCACATCAGGCTGACGCCCTCGCAGGGCCCGAACAGCCGTTCCGCGCCGGGCAGTCGCAGGCCGGTGAGGGCGTCGCGGAACCACGCGTCGTGCGCCGCACGGACCGTGTCCGTGTCGGTGTGGGTGCGGGCCGCCCGCAGGCGCCCGTGCGGCAGGGCCAGGTCCAGCACCAGTGGCTGCTCCTCCTGGCCGTCGGTGCCCGGCCCGCGTCGCGGGGTCGTGGCGGCCTGCCTCATCCGGAACCTCCCGCGCGTGCGTCGGCTGCGTCCGGCGGCTCAGCCCCGGACGGTCACTGTTCAGCCAACGACGGGTGCGGGTCGACGGCACGCGGGGTACGGCCACCCGTGTGTCCGGCCGCGGCGGCCCGCCGGGCGGCCAGGGCGAGCGCGTGCGGGTCGGTGCGGGAGTCGAACCGCCACAGCCCCGGCAGGGCCAGCGCCAGCGCGCCGACCCCGACGACGCACGCGAGCCCGCCCGCCCATACGGACGTGCGCACCCCCGTCGCGGCGGCCGTCCATCCGGCGCGGACGGAGGCCAGCTGCGGTCCGACGGAGTAGCTGAGCAGTTCCACTCCGGCGAGCCGCCCGCGCAGCTCGTCCGGGATCGTGCCGTTCCACAGGGAGGCCCGGAACAGCCCGCTCACCATGTCGGCGGCCCCGGCGAGGACGAGGCAGGCGAGGACCGCCCACACGTCGCCCAGCAGCCCGGCCCCGGCGATCGCGGCTCCCCAGCAGGCGGCCGCCGCCACGATCCAGCGGCCGTACCGGTGGACCCGCGCGGCCCAGGCGCTGGTCAGCGAGACCAGCAGCGAGCCGATCGCGAAGGAGGCGTACATCAGGCCCAGCGCCCAGGAGGCGTGCAGTCGGTCGGCGAGGAACGGGAAGATCGCGACCGGCATCGCGAAGAGCATCGCGGCGATGTCGACCGCGTAGCTGCCGAGCAGGTCCGGTCGGCCGCGCGCGTACCGAAGGCCCGTCACCACCGAGCCGAGCGAGGCCCGTTCGGCGTCCGGCGCCGGCGGCACCGGCCGCAGCCGCGCCAGCAGCAGCACCGAGACGACGAAGGTCGCCAGGTCCACCTCGAAGGCGACGGCGATCCCGGCGGTGGTGGCGATCAGTCCCGCCAGCGCCGGTCCGGCGATCGCGCCCACGTTCCACCGCAGCGAGCTGAGGGCGGCGGCCGCCGTCTGCTGGTCGTGGGCCACCAACTGCGGGGTGAGCGCGTCGATGGAGGGCCGCTGGAGCGCCCCGGCGGCGGAGCTGAACGCGGCGACCAGGTAGAGCGGCCAGACCGCCGGGTGCGGCAGCAGCGCGTCGACGACCAGCCCGAGGGTGCACAGACCCTGGACCGCCTCGGTCCACAGCACGATCCGCCGCCGGTCCCAGGCGTCCGCGAGCGCCCCGCCCCACAGGCCGCAGAGCACCAGCGGCACCAGCTCGACGGCGCCCACGGCGCCCACGGCGAGCGTGGAACCGGTCAGCGCCTTCAGCTCCAGCGGGAGCGCGACCATCGTCAGGAAGCTGCCGAACAGCGTGACCGCGCCGGCGCTCCACAGCAGCCGGAAGTCGCGCGATCCGCGCCAGGGGGAGAGGTCCATGCCGAGCTTCACACCAGGTCACGCTTCCCTGGGGCGGGGGTGAAGGCAAGCGAATTAGCCGGGCGGCGCCTCGCCCGGCGCACGGTCGGCACCCGGTGCACGGTCGGCAAAGGGGCCCTCGGTGACGAAGCGGCGCAGCAGGAGGGCGAGGGTCCGGGCGTCCTCGCGGGGCCAGCCGGCCAGGGAGGCCTCGATCCGGTCGGCCAGACGGTCCCGGGTGACGCCCACCGCTTCCGCGCCGGCGGGGGTGAGTTCGAGCAGGGTCGCCCGGGCGTCGGCGGGGTCGGGGTCGCGGCGCAGCAGGCCGCCCTGCTGGAGGCGGTCCGCGCGACCGACGGGTCCACCGTCCGCATGGAGGTCTACCTCTTCGGGGAGTTCGCGCCCGACGGACGCTTCCGCCGGATCGAGGAGACCACCCTGCTGCTCGAGGGCGCCGACGCCGACCGGAACCTCGGCAGCGCGCGGTGAGAGGTCACCAGCCCAGCGGCGGGGGCGGCGCGGTGAGCTGGTCCAGCAGACGGGCCAGCCGCCCCCGCAGGCCGCCGCCGGTGCGGCGGGGCGAGGCGGGGTCGCCCGTGGCCGCGCTGACGAGGTGCTGGACGAGCTCGAAGGAGGGCGCCCCCGGATCGGGCGCGACGGTCAGCGCCTCGTGCGCCAGGCCGCGCAGCTCCGGGTCGGCAGCCTCCAGGGCGAGCACCGTCGCGCCCACCCGGCGCGCGTCGTGCACCCGCTCCAGCAGACCCTCGCCCGCCGCCTCGGGCGCGACCACGAAGACGGTCTCGCCCCGCCGCGCCGCCTCCAGGCGGGCCAGCGACACGGACAGGTGCGGCGGCGCGTCCGGCGGGACGCGGTGGCGGACCAGCACGGGGGAGAGCCCCGGCAGGTCCGCGAAGGCGGCCTCGTCGGCGAGGTGCGCCGCCAGGTGCCAGGGCTCCTCGGCCTCGGTGCCGACCAGCAGCAGGCCGCCGGGACGGGCCACGTCCCGCAGCGTCCCGGCGAAGCCGCGGGTGCGCGCGATCCAGGGGGTGTCCGCCAGTAGCTCCCGCAGCATTGTGACCCTCACCGCATCCATGGATGCCATGCTCCCGCACCGCGCGGCGAGGATGGGAGGATCTGGCCATGAGTACACCTGATGCAGCGTCGGCCGGCGCCCCCGCCGCGACCGCCCGCACGCCCTTCGACCTGCCCGACGTCTCCGGCCTGGTGGTCGGCGTCCTGGGCGGCACCGGCCCGCAGGGCCGCGGTCTGGCCTACCGGCTCGCCAAGGCCGGCCAGCAGGTGGTCATCGGTTCGCGCAGTGCCGAGCGCGCCGCTGCGGCCGCCGCCGAGCTGGGCCTGGGCGTCGAGGGCGCGGACAACGCCGCGACCGCCGCCCGCGCGGACATCGTGATCGTCGCCGTCCCGTGGGAGGGCCACGGCGAGCTGCTGACCTCGCTGCGCGGCGAGCTCGCCGGCAAGATCGTCGTCGACTGCGTCAACCCGCTCGGCTTCGACAAGCAGGGCGCCTACGCGCTCAAGCCCGAGGAGGGCAGCGCCGCGCAGCAGGCCGCCGCCCTGCTGCCGGACTCCCGCGTCACGGCCGCCTTCCACCACCTCTCGGCGGTGCTGCTGGAGGACCGCGAGGTCGAGGAGATCGACATCGACGTCCTGGTGCTGGGGGAGGAGCGGGCCGCGACGGACACCGTCCAGGCCCTGGCCAACCGCATCCCCGGCATGCGCGGCGTCTTCGCCGGCCGCCTGCGCAACGCCCACCAGGTCGAGTCGCTGGTGGCGAACCTGATCTCGGTCAACCGCCGCTACAAGGCCCACGCGGGCCTGCGCATCACCGACGTCTGAGCCTCGGCGCGCACCCCCGGTCGGGGGAGCACGGGCCGGAGAGGGAGAATGGTCCCTGTCCGGCCCGTTCTGCTCGCTGTCCCTCGGAGATCCCGATGCCCCGCTTCGCCCTGTTCGCCTTCGCCCTCGCCGTCCTGGCGCTCGCCGCGGCGGTCGTGTCGGTCCTGGCGCAGTTCTGGGTGGGCCTGGCCTTCGTGCTGCTCGCGGGCGTCGCCAGCAACGTGGGCTGGGTCCAGTGGCGCCGCGCCCGCGTCTGAGCGGCGCGAGGGGCGCGAGTCGTCAGTTGCCGAAGCCGGAGAAGCCGAAGCTGAAGAAGTGGAACAGCTGGTTGCCGTAGGCGGCGTACACGTCGGCGTGGAACCAGCCCAGGATCGGGAAGACCAGGTTGCCGAAGAACCAGTTGTTGATGGTGCGGTTCCACAGCAGCAGGACGACGATCATCATGCCGTAGGGCGCGATGTTCGCCAGTGAGCGGCGGGTCTCGTAGGAGATCCAGGGCTCGATGATCCCGTAGCCGTCCAGGCCCGGCATCGGCACGAGGTTCAGGATCGTGGCCATCACCTGGAGCAGCGCCAGGTAGCCGAGCGCCGAGTAGAACTCCAGGTGCGACGTCCGGTACGTGCCGTCGAACGACGGCGCGACCGTGGCCAGGACCAC
The DNA here is from genome assembly GCF_041261265.1 of Streptacidiphilus sp. MAP12-33. Classification (NCBI taxonomy): domain Bacteria; kingdom Bacillati; phylum Actinomycetota; class Actinomycetes; order Kitasatosporales; family Streptomycetaceae; genus Streptacidiphilus; species Streptacidiphilus sp. MAP12-33. The sequence continues at coordinate 61,950 of NZ_JBGCCA010000032.1, read as the reverse complement.
CATCAGGACCAGTGCGAGGGCCGCGTTGGTCGCCGGGCCCGCCGCCGAGATCAGGGCGTTCTTCGCCTTGCTGCGGATGCGCCCGCGCTCGATGAAGACCGCGCCGCCCGGGAGCGCGATGCCGCCGAGGATGATGAAGACCAGCGGCAGGACGAAGCTGTAGATCGGGTGCGTGTACTTCAGCGGATTCAGCGTCAGATAGCCCTTGGCGCCGACGCTGATGTCCCCGCCGTGCAGGGCGGCGCGGGCGTGCGCGAACTCGTGCAGGCAGAGCGAGATCAGCCAGCCCGCGCAGACGAACAGGAAGACGCCCAGCCGGGCGTTGCCCCAGCCGCCCCAGAGCATCACCCCGGTCGCTGCGAAGATCGCGAGCAGCACCCAGAAGACGGTGCTGATCCGGCGGTCCGAGTGCGAATGGGAGTGGCTCGAGAACGCGCTCATGGGTGACGGGGCTCCGGTCGTGGACAACTGCGGACGGACACGCGAGTGCCGATGATGCCGTGTCGCCGCGGCGCGCGCCAAGCTCCGCGCACGGCGATCCGCACCTGAAGTGGTGAACGCACGCGCCCCCGGCCCGGTTCCACGGGAGGCGTGCCCGGGGTTGCGCCGATGATCCAGAATATGGGGATGCGCTACGGCATCCTCGGCAGCACGCTCGTGCTCGGCGACGACCACCGGCCGGTGCCCCTGCCGGGCGGACGGCTGCGTGCGCTGCTCGCGGCGCTCGCGCTGCGCGAGGGCCGGGCCGCGCAGCCGTGGGCGCTGATCGAGGAGATCTGGGGCGAGTCCGGTCCCGCCGACCCGCAGGACGCGCTGCAGACGCTGGTGGCCCGACTGCGGCGCGCGCTGGGCCCCGACCGGGTGGGCTCCGGCCCGGAGGGCTACCGCCTGCTCGGCGGCGACACCGACGTCGCCGCGTTCCGCGCGCTCGTCGCCGAAGCGGGCGGGGCGCCGCCCGCACGGGCGGCCGAGCGCTTGGGGGAGGCGCTCGCGCTGTGGCGTGGTCCGGCGCTCGCCGACCTGCCGATCCGTGAGGACGCCGCGCGGCGCCTGGAGGCCGAGCACGCGGCCGCGCTCCGCGCCCGCGTCGAGGCCGAGCTCGCGCTCGGGCGCGCGGCCCAGGTCCTCCCCGAGCTCGCCGAACGCCTGGCGGCGGAGCCGCTCGACGAGCCGTGGCACCTCCTCCACCTCCGCGCCCTCCACGCCGGCGGGCGCACGGCGGACGCCCTGCGCGCCTACGACTCCCTCCGCCGCGCGCTGGCCACCGAGCTCGGCGCCGACCCGAGCCCGGCCCTCCAGGCCGCCTACGCGCAGCTGCTCGCGCCCACCGCGCCCACCGTGCCCACCGCGCCCACCGCGCCTGCCGCGCCTGCCGCGCCGCCGCGCGCGGGCGCGGAGGGGCGGCCGCCCGGCAACCTCCCTGCGCGGGTGACCAGTTTCGTCGGGCGGGAGGCGGAGCTCGACGCGTTGCGTGCGGAACTGCCGCAGGCGCGCGTGCTGACGTTGACCGGGCCGGGCGGGACCGGCAAGACACGCCTGGCGCAGCAGGCCGGCGCCGCGCTGGCCGGGGCGTACCCGGACGGGGTGTGGCAGGTCGAGCTCGCGCCCCTGGACGACCCGCGCGCGGTCGTGGACGCCGCCCTCGGCGCCCTCGGCCTGCGGGCGACGCATCTGGGCCTCGGGATGTCGGAGCCGCTCGCGGCCGCCGTCCCCGGTGCTCCTGGCGTTCCCGGCGCCGACGGGCCGCTCGGCCGCCTGCTGGAGTTCTGCGGCCCGCGCGAGCTGCTGCTGGTGCTCGACAACTGCGAGCACCTCGTCCAGGCCGCCGCCGAGCTCGCCGACCGCCTGGTGGCCCACTGTCCCGGCGTCACCGTGCTCGCGACCAGCCGCGAACCTCTCGGCGTCGCGGGCGAGCTGGTCCGCCCGGTCGAGCCGCTGCCGGAACCGACCGCGCTGCGGCTGCTCGCCGAGCGCGGCGCCGCCGCCCGGCCGGGCTTCGATCCGGCCGATCCGGCGCAGGATCCGGAGGCCTGCGCCGAACTGTGCCGTCGGCTGGACGGTCTGCCGCTGGCCATCGAGCTGGCGGCGGCCCGGCTGCGGGCGATGACGCCCCGCCAGCTCGCGCACCGGCTCGACCGCCGGTTCACCCTGCTGACCGGTGGCAGCCGCACCGACCTGCCCCGGCAGCAGACCCTGCGCGCGGTCGTGGACTGGAGCTGGGACCTGCTGGAAGGGCCGGAACGGACCCTCCTCGCCCGCCTGAGCGTCTTCGCCGGGGGCTGGACCCTCGACGCCGCCGAGGCGATCTGCGCCGACGCGGCGGAGCTGCCGGCCGAGGACGTCGCGCCCAGCCTGCTCTCCCTTGTCGACAAGTCGCTGATCCAGGTGGATCTCACCGCGTCCGGAGCGGGCGGCCCCCGCTACCGGATGCTGGAGACCATCCACGAGTACGCGGCCGAGCGCCTGTCCGAGACCGCCGCGTCCGAGACCGCCGCGCCCGGGACGGCCGCGCCCGGGACGCCGGCCGGTGCGCACCTGCGGTGGTTCCGCGAACTCGCCCGCACCACCGACCCGCTGCTGCGCACCGATGCCCAACTCGACGCGCTGCGACTGCTCGACGCGGAGCACGACAACCTGCGCGCCGCGCTGCGCCGCGCCGTGGAGGCGGGGGAGGAGCAGGAGGCGCTGAGCCTGCTGTGCAACCTCGGCTGGTACTGGAACCTGCGCAACCAGCGGGACGAGGCGCACGACTGGAACAAGGCGGTGCTGGCCCTCGTCCCCGGCGACCCCTTCGACCTGCCCGCCGTGCCGGTCACCGAAGGCCCGTGCGACCTGCCGCCGCCGTGGCCGCGGCCGGTGCTGGAGGAGGCCCGCCGGGCCGCCGTCACCGGCTCGCTACTCACTGCCGAGGGCATCTACGGTGGCGTGCCGTCCCCGGAGATGCGGGAGCTCGGCGCCCGGATCATCGCGTTCTACCGTCCCGAACTGCCCCAGTCGGCCCGGATGCCCGCCCTCCAGCGGGTCTACATCGTGATGTACGCGGGGCTGTTGGAGCAGTTGCAGCCGGTGGCCGACGGACTCGTCGACGGCTGCCGCCGGTTCGGACGGCGCTGGGAGCTCGCCTGCACCCTGCAGATCCGTTCCAAGCTGCTCAACGACCAGTGGGATCGGCGGGACCAGGCCGAGCGGGACGCCGCCGAGAGCCAGCGGCTGTTCACCGAGATCGGCGACCGCTGGGGCCGGGCCGAGGCGCTGGCCGGGCGGGCCGAGATCGCCAACTTCGCCGGCGAGTTCGAGGAGGGTGCGCGCTGCTGCCGGGAGGCGATGGAGCTGGCCCACGAGGTCGGTGCCGACCAGGAGCAGCCGATCCTGCGGGTGCGCCTCGGCGACGCGCTCGTCGGCCTCGGCCGGTACGACGAGGGCGCGGCCGAACTGGTCCGCGCCATCGAGGAGTCGACGGCCTACGGGGTCATCGGCCAGGGCGCCGGCATGTTCGGCACGATGCTGCTGGCCGGTCTGCGGATGCGCCAGCAGCGTCTCGGGGAGGCGCGGACCCTGCTGGAGGGACTGCTGGTCGACTCCCCCCGGCCCGGTGCCGCCAACCTGCTCAACGGGATGATCACCAGCCTGCTCGGTGCCGTCGAGGCGATGGACGGCCGGCCGGTGGACGGACTGCGCCGGGTCCGGGCCGGCCTGGAGGAGCTGCGCAGCCACCCGCTCACGCCGCTCGTCCCCGAGCAGTTGCCGCTGGTGGTGGCGCCCGCCCTGACCGGCACGCTGTGGCGGTGCGCGGAGGCGGGCCTGGTCCCGGAGCAGGACCCGGCCCGCACGGCGGCCCGTATCCTCGGGGCGTACGAACAGTTGCAGACCCGCTCGGCCAAGCACCAGCTGGACCGCGCCGCTCTGGCCGAGACCGCCGCCGGCCTGCGCGCGCTCCTGGGCGACGCCGGGTACGAGCAGGCCTACGCGGAGGGCCGGGCGATGGACTCGTCACAGACCGTGCGGCTGATGCACGGGGAGGCGGACGGCTGACCGTCAGGCCCGCTTGCGGAAGCGGGCGACGGCCAGCGGGGCGAAGACGGCGGTCAGCCCCACCGACCAGGCGAGCGCGAGCAGCGCCGGATGCAGCACCGGACCGCCGTTGATCAGCGCGCGGCTCGCGTCCGCCAGCGAGGACAGCGGGTTGATCTTCGTGAAGGCCTGCAGCCATCCAGGCATCGAGTGCACCGGGGCGAACGTCGAACTCCCGAACTGGAGCGGCACGATGACCAGCATGGCGACGCCCTGCATGGCCTGCGCGTTCTTCATCGCCATGCCGAGCAGCATGGACACCCAGACCATGCCCGTGCCGAAGGCCAGCGCCAGTCCGAGCGTGGCCAGCACGTTCAGCGGGTTGGTGTGGACGCGCAGCCCCAGGCACATCGCGAACAGGACGAGGATCACCAGCGAGACCGCCGAACGGCAGCTCTCCGCCAGCAGCTTGGCGACGAGCACGGAGGAGCGTGCGATCGGCATCGTCCGGAAGCGGTCCATGACGCCGCTGGTGAAGTCCACGTTGAGGCCCGTGCCCACGGCCATCGCCAGGCTGAGGCCGATCTGCCCGAACAGGCCCGGGATCATGTACTGGATGTAGTTGTGCGAGTTGCCCGCCACCGCCCCGCCGAAGACGTAGACGAAGAGCACGGTGAAGAGGATCGGCATCAGCAGGGCGTCGAGCAGGGACTCCGGGTCGGCCTTCATCCGCATCAGGTTGCGGCGCGTCAGCGCGCCGATGTGGTGCGCGCTGGCGCGCAGGCTGGTGCGCTGGTCGGCGGCGTAGGCGCTCATGCGACGGACTCCAGGGGCGAGAGGGGAGCGGGAGCGGCCGGAGCGGACTGCGCTGCGGTGACGGCCAGGAACACCTCGTCCAGGCTCGGCAGCCGCATCTCCAGCGCGGCGACGCCCAGGCCGGAGGTGCCGAGCGCGGCCACCGCGGCCGTCAGCTCGGCGTCGTCACCGGCGGGGACCGCCAGGCGGCCCTCCCCGTCGGGCACGGCGGCGACGCCGTGGTCGGCCAGCCGGCGGACCATGGCGTCCAGCTGGTCCGGCCGGGCGGGCCGGATCGTCAGCGTCTGGTGGCCGACCTGCCGCTTGAGCGCGTCCACGCTCCCGGCGGCGATCACCTTGCCGCGGTCGATGACGGTGAGGTCGGAGGCGAGCTGCTCGGCCTCCTCCATGTACTGGGTGGTCAGCAGCACTGTCGAGCCTTGGTCGACCATGTGGCGGACCTCCGTCCACACCTCGTTGCGGGTGCGCGGGTCCAGCCCGGTGGTCGGCTCGTCGAGGAAGAGCACGAGCGGGCGACCGATCATCGAGGCGGCCAGGTCGAGGCGGCGGCGCATGCCGCCGGAGTACGTCCTGGCCGGGCGGCGCGCGGCCTCGGTGAGGGAGAAGCGCTCCAGCAGCTCCTCGGCACGGCGGCGCGCCCCCTTGGCGCTCAGGTCCAGCAGCCGGCCGATCAGGTAGAGGTTCTCGTAGCCGGAGAGCAGCTCGTCGACGGCGGCGAACTGCCCCGTCAGCCCGATGGCCCGGCGCAGCCGGTGCGGCTGGCGCTCCACGTCCCACCCGGCGACGCACGCCTGTCCGGCGTCCGCGCGCACCAGCGTGGACAGGATCCGCACCAGTGTCGTCTTCCCGGCCCCGTTCGGCCCGAGCACCCCCATCACGGTGCCCTCGGCGACGTCGAGATCGACGCCGTCGAGGGCCGTGGTCTCCCCGTAGTACTTCGCCAGCCCCCGCACCCGCACGGCGGCGGCCCGGCTCGGATTCGTCCTCAGCTCCATGCGAGGCACTCTGCCGCTGGGCGCCGTCACGCCTCCGTCAGCCCACCGTCAACCAGCCCACCGTCAACCTGGGGGCGCGGGGCCCTGCCGGGCTCGGGTCAGTGGAAGGTGTGCTCCTCCGCCGGGAAGGCGCCGGTGCGGACCTCGTCCATGTACTCCGCCGCCGCGCGGCCCAGCTCGGCGCGCAGGTTGGCGTACTGCTTGACGAACTTCGGCACGCGGCCGTCCGTCATCCCGGACATGTCCGTCCAGACCAGCACCTGGGCGTCGCAGCCGACGCCCGCGCCGATCCCGACGGTCGGGACGTGCAGCTCGTGGGTGACCTGCGCGGCCAGCTCGGCGGGGACCGCCTCCAGGACCACCGCGAACGCGCCCGCCGACTGGACGGTCTTGGCGTCCCGCAGCAGCTGGTGGGCGGCCTCGTCGCCGCGGCCCTGGACCGGGTAGCCGCCGAGGGCGTGCACGGACTGCGGGGTCAGGCCCAGGTGGGCCATGACCGGGACGCCGGCCTGGACCAGCATCTCGATCGCCGGGGCGGAGCGCTCGCCGCCCTCCAGCTTGACCGCGTGGACGCCGGACTCCTTCATCAGGCGTACCGAGTTGCGGAGCGCCTGCGCCGGGGACTCCTGGTAGCTGCCGAACGGCAGGTCGGCGACGACCAGGGCGCGCTTGGTGCCGCGGACGACCGCGGCGGACAGCATCGCGATCTCGTCCATGGTGACCGGCACGGTGGTGTCGTAGCCGAGGTGGCAGTTGCCCATCGAGTCGCCGACGAGCAGTACCGGGACGCCGGCCTCGTCGAAGACGCCCGCGGTCATCGCGTCGTAGGCGGTCAGCATGGCCCAGCGCTCGCCGCGGGTCTTCGCGGCGGCCAGGTCGCGGACGGTCACGCGGCGCGAGGTGACGCCGCCGTAGAGGGACTTCGGGGCAGGCGGGAGCGAACCGTTCTGCATGACGTGTCTCCTGAATGTTGGTCTCGTGGCGCCGTTCGGCGTCCCCGGATCACGTCCCATGCTGGCACGCGCCCACGGCGGAGGAAAGGGGAGTGCCCCGGGCGCCGCAGTCGCACACGTCACTCTCCGCTCGTCCGCTCACTCCATCGGGCCTCATTTTCGATACGAGACGTTCTCGTATCGAAAATGGGCTACGCTACCTCCCATGACGACGACTGCCCCTGCCGCTGCTCCGCCGCGGGTGCCCGAGGCGATACACAAGCGCCGCTGGGCGATCCTCACCGTTCTGGTCTTCAGCCTGCTCGTTGTGGTGCTGGACAACTCGATCCTGAACGTCGCGATGAAGACGATCGCCTCCCCGAAGCCGACGGGTCTGGGTGCCACCCAGAGCCAGCTGGAGTGGGCGATCAACTCCTACACGCTGGTCTTCGTGGGCCTGCTGTTCACGGCCGGCCTGCTGGGCGACCGGCTCGGTCGCAAGAAGGTGCTGCTCTTCGGCATGGTCGTGTTCGGGGCGGGCTCGCTGCTCTGCTCCATGGCGAGCAGTCCGGGTGAGCTCATCGCCTTCCGCGCGGTGATGGGTTTCGGTGGCGCCTTCGTGCTGCCGGCCACGCTGGCCATCATCATGAACGTCTTCGAGCGCGAGGAGCACCCGAAGGCCATCGGCATCTGGTCCGGCGCGGTGGGTCTCGCCATCGCCATCGGCCCGATCGCGGGCGGGCTGCTGCTGGCCCACTTCTGGTGGGGTTCGGTCTTCCTGGTCAACGTCCCCATCGTGGTGGCCGCGCTGATCGGCATGGTCGTGCTCGTGCCGGACTCCAGCGACCCGAACCCGGGCAAGCTCGACCCGCTGGGTGTGCTGCTCTCCATGGTCGGCCTGGTGGCGCTGATCTACGGCATCATCAAGGGCGGCCAGGACGCCGACTTCGGCGCCACCGAGAGCTGGGTGCCGATCACCGTCGGCCTGCTGGTGCTGGTGGCCTTCGTGCTCTACCAGAAGCGCGCGGCCCACCCGGTGCTGACCATCTCCTGGTTCCGCAACAAGCACTTCTCCGCCTCGGTCGTGGCCATCGGCCTCGCCTTCTTCGCGCTGATGGGCGTCACCTTCTTCGGTGTCTTCTACATCCAGAGCGTGCGCGGCTACAGCCCGCTCCAGGCCGGTCTGCTGCTGCTCCCGCTCGCGGTCGCGCAGCTGATCTTCTCCCCTCGCGCCCGGTTCGTCGTGGACCGCTACGGCGTCCGGTTCACCGTCGCGTTCGGCATGTTCCTGATCGCCGCTGCCTTCGTCGGCTTCATGACGCTGGGCCGCTCCACGGGCATCTGGGTGCTGGAGGTCATCGCCTTCGTCCAGGGCGCCGGTATGGCCCTGGTCATGCCGCCGGCCTCGGTCACCATCATGGCCAGCCTGCCGCGTGAGAAGGCCGGCTCCGGCTCGGCCGTCAACAATACCTTCCGGCAGGTCGGCGGGTCGCTCGGGGTGGCCGTGCTGGGCGCGCTGCTGTCCACGAGCTACCGCAGCGGCATCAGCGGCCACCTCGCCGCGCTGCCGCCCGCCCTGCGCGGTCCGGCCGGCGAGTCGATCGAGGGCACCCTCGGCATCGCCGAGCAGCCGCAGTTCCACGCCGCCGCACTGGTCGATCCGGCCAAGGACGCGTTCGTCCACGCCATGCACGTGACGGCAGCGGGCGCCGCGGTGGCGGCGGTGCTCGGGATGATCGTGGCGATCGCCTTCCTGCCGGGCCGGGCCGCGGCCTACGGCGGCGCGATGACGCCACGTGCGGGCGGCGCGTCCGACGCGGGTCAGGTTCCGGCCGACGCTACCGGGACGCAAGCGGAGTGAGGGAGGATGGGGTGGTGAGCAGCAACGCCGGTCAGGCCGGTCACACCGTTGACAGCGAGTTCGAGAACCTGATCAGCCGCGAGCTCGGCCCGCAGCGTGCCACCGCCCCTGCTCCCGCCCCTGCTCCCGCATCGGCCCCCGCTTCGGCCCCCGCTTCGGCCCCGGCTCCCGCCCCTGCTCCCGCCCCGGCCAAGCGCGGGCGCCCGCGCAGCGAGGCGGTGGAGGCCTCGATCGTCGAGGGTATGCTGCGCCTGCTGGACAACGGTTCCAGCCTGGCCGGCCTCACGGTCGAGGCCATCGCCGCCGAGGCGGGCGTGGGCAAGGCCACGATCTACCGCCGCTGGGCGGACAAGGACGCGCTGTTGCTGCACCTGCTCACGCAGCTGGAGTCCAAGCTGGAGCCCGTCTGCGAACGCGGCACCCTGCGCGAGTCGCTGATCGCGGCCCTGGAGAGCATCCGCCTGAACGCGGTGAACCGCCGCTCCGGCACCAACCTCGCCATGATCGGCGCGGAGATCCGCGCCATCCCCGACCTCTACTGCCGCTACCACGAGACGGTCATCGAGCCCCGTCGCAGGGCGATGCGCCGGCTGGTCGAGGGGGCACAGCTCCGCGGTGAGCTGCGCTCGGACATCGACGCCGACCTGCTCGGCGAGCTGATCGTCGGCCCGATGCTCTCCCGTGCGGTGCTGCACCCGGACGCCTCCCTCGAGGACCCGGCCCTGGCGGCCACGATCGTCGACGCGGTACTGGAGGGCATCGCGCTACCGTCGTACAGAGATCCGGTTCACAGCAACGCCGACGGAACCTGAGGTCGGGAGCGGGGCGTCTCCTCACCCATAGGCTGAGTTCCGGCAAACGGGACCAACTAGGGCAAGGGTGAGGAAAAGCGCATGCTTCGCGGCTTCGGGGGACTCCACTGGCGCGGACGGGACGGCAAGGGCCGCTCCGCCTGGCGGCGCGGCTGGGTGCTGGCCGCGTTGGGGTTGCTGCTGGCGGCGGTGCTCGCCTTCCACCGGCAGATTCCCGACACGATCGGCAACTTCGGCAGCCTGATCGAGACCTTCCTGCCCTGGTTCGGGCTGGGCGTTCCGGTGCTGCTCACGCTCGCGCTGCTGCGCCGCTCCGCCGTCGCGCTGGTGGCGCTGCTCGCGCCGACCCTGGTCTGGATGCTGATGTTCGCCCCGCTGATCCCGGACAAGAGCGGTGGCTCCTACGACTTCACCGCCGTCCAGCACAACATCAGCGCGGACAACACGAGCGTCGCGAGCACGATGCGGACGCTGATGGCGGCCGATCCGGACGTCATCTCCCTGGAGGAGATCACCGGCACCGAGCTCCCGGTCATCCGGCAGACGCTGGAGACCACCTACCGCTACCACGTCGTCGAGGGCACCGTCGGCCTGTGGTCGAAGTACCCGCTGAGCGACACCGGACCCGTCGACATCAAGATCGGCTGGACCCGCGCCCTGCGGGCCACCGTGCAGACGCCCGAGGGTGACCTCGCCGTCTACGTCGCCCACATGCCCTCGGTCCGCGTCCACTTCGACGGCGGCTTCACCGCCAACCAGCGCAACCACAGCGCGGAGGCGCTGGGGGAGGCGATCAGCGCGGAGAAGCTCAGGCGGGTGCTGCTGCTCGGCGACATGAACGGCACCATGAACGACCGCGCGCTGGCGCCGCTCACCATGCAACTGCGCTCCGCCCAGGGCAGCGCGGGCGCGGGCTTCGGCTTCTCCTGGCCCGCGAGCTTCCCCTCCGCGCGCATCGACCAGATCATGTCCCGCGGCATCACCCCGACCGCCGCCTGGACCCTGCCCCGCACGGGCAGTGACCACCTCCCGATCGGCGCGCACTTCGAGCTGTAGGCGCTCGCACCGGCGCAAAGCCGTTGCCCGGCCGATCGGCCGGCCGGTAGCGTCCGCGATCATGACCCCGACGCTGCACGCCGACCGCCTGCTGCTCGAGCCGTACGTCCCCGCGGACGAGGAGGGCTTCGTCGCCCTGTTCCAGGACGAGCGCGTCTCACGCTGGATGGGCGACGGCCCGGCCACGGAGGCCGAGGACCGGGAGCTGTTCGGGCGGATCTTCACCAAGGTCTACGCCCAGGACCTCTTCGCGGTCTGGGCCGTCCGCCGTGACGGCGCGCTGGTCGGGCACGCCGAGATCAAGCCCACCGAGGTGTCCGGCGGTCAGGAGATCGTCTACGCGCTGGCCGCGGACGTGTGGGGGCAGGGCCTCGGGACGGAGCTCGTCCGGACCCTGGTCGCCCACGCGTTCGACGTCCTCGGGCTGGCCGCGGTGCACGCCACCGTGGCCGCGCCCAACACCGTCTCGCTCGGCCTGCTGCGGAAGGCCGGCTTCGAGCACGTCAGGGACATCAGCGAGGACGACGGGAGCACCACCGTGCTGCTGACCCGTCGTCGCCCCGGCTGACTCTCGCTGCCCGGCTGACCCTCGCTACCTCTCGCGCCAGCGGTTGGTGATGGGCTGGCGGCGGTCGCGGCCGAAGTTCCTCGGAGAGATCTTCGTGCCCGGCGGGTACTGCCGGCGCTTGTACTCCGCCGTGTCCACCAGCCGGATCACCCGCTCGGCCAGCGCCCGGTCGAAGCCCGCGGCGACGATCGCGGCCAGGCCGCGGTCCTGTTCCACATAGGCCGTCAGGACGGCGTCCAGGACGTCGTACTCGGGCAGTGAGTCCGTGTCGACCTGGCCCGGCCGCAGTTCCGCGGACGGCGGCTTGACGATGGTGTTCTCCGGGATCGGCGGGGTCTCCCCGCGTGCCTCGGCGATCTCGTTGCGCCAGCGCGCGAGACGGAAGACCAGCGTCTTGTAGACGTCCTTGATCGGACCGAACGCGCCCACCGAGTCGCCGTAGAGGGTCGAGTAACCGACCGCCAGCTCGCTCTTGTTGCCCGGCGCGAGCACGAGGTGGCCCTCCTGGTTCGAGACCGCCATCAGCAGCGTGCCGCGCAGCCGTGACTGGAGGTTCTCCTCGGCCAGGCCCTTGAGGTCCAGCGCGTCCACATACGCGTCGAACATGGGCGCGATGGACACCGTCCGGAAGTCCAGCCCGGTGCGACGGGCCAGCTCGGCCGCGTCGTCGCGGGAGTGGTCGGAGGAGTAGGCGCTCGGCATGGAGATGCCGTGGACGTTCGCCGCACCGATCGCGTCCACCGCCAGCGCCGCGACGAGCGCGGAGTCGATGCCGCCGGACAGGCCGACCAGCACCGAGCGGAAGCCGTTCTTGCGCACGTACGCCCGCAGCCCGCAGACCAGCGCGGCGTAGATCTCCTCCAGCTCGTCCATCGGCGCGGCCCGGCCCGCGGCGACCGGCTCCTCGGGAGCGGGCAGTGGGTCCGGCGACAGGACGGTGCGCCTGATCTCCAGGCCGTCCGCAACGATGCGGGTGGTGCCGTCGACGGGCGCGGTGGCCTGCGGCAGGTCGAGGTCGAGCAGCAGGCAGCCCTCCTCGAACTGCGGCGCGCGCGCCAGCACCGTGCCGTCGGCGCCGACGACGACCGACTGGCCGTCGAAGACCAGCTCGTCCTGGCCACCGACGAGGTTGACGTAGGCGAGCGTGCAGCCGGCCTCGGCCGCGCGGCGGCGGACCAGGGCGAGTCGCTCCGCGCCGCGCCGCGCCTCGTAGGGGGAGGCGTTGACCACGAGCAGCAGCCCGGCGTCGGCCTGGCGCGCGGCCTGGACCCGGCCGCCGTCCTGCCAGATGTCCTCGCAGATGGCGAGGGCGACGTCGACGCCCCGCACCCGTACGACGGGCAGGGTGTCGCCGGGCACGAAGTAGCGGAACTCGTCGAACGTGCCGTAGTTGGGCAGGTGGTGCTTGGCCGTCCGGGTGACGACCTCACCCATGTGGAGTACGGCGGCGCAGTTCTGCGGAGAACCGGCCGGGAGCCCGAGCCGCGGGGTGTCCTGGAGTGACTTGCCCAGGTAGCCGACGACCACCGGAGTCTCGCCCAGGCCTTCCGCCGCGAGCCGCGCCGCGAGCGCGACCAGCGCCGAGCGGGAGGCCTCGATGAAGGACGGACGCAGCGCCAGGTCCTCGATGGGATAGCCGTTCAGCGCCAGCTCGGGGAAGGCGACCAGGTGAGCGCCCTGTTCGGCGGCGTGTCGGGTCCAGCGGACGACGAGTTCGGCATTGCCGTCGATGTCGCCGACGACGCTGTCCACCTGATTCAACGCGAGGCGAAGGCTAGGCATGCCCCCAGAGTAATCGTCTCTTCGACGCTATGTGCCGGAAGGGGTCGGTGATCAAGGAGTACTCGTTCGGCGGCGTTTCCTTGCCTGCCTTATCCGGGCATGCGGCTATTGGTATAGATGCTCTGATACGAGCGAGATATAGCCGTATTGACGGTATGTCCGAAATAAAGGTACGTTCGAGCCTTCGAGCGAGGGTGCGGGCACGATCGATCGTCCGCAGAGGGGATGGACCACGTGGACCAGTCGGCCGAGGGAGGGGCCACCGCCCCGTGGGCGGTTCGTCGACCGCCCCGCTCCGACGCGGAACTGAGGGAGCGTCCGGCCCGCGGCGTCCTGCCCGGCTGGACGGCGCTGCTCGCGATTCTCGTGGCCGCCGTTCTCGCCGTCCTGGTGCAGGCCCGTCGCGCCTCCGGCCTGCCGAGCTGGTTTCCCGGCGGGCGGGCCCTGCACGACAGCGGACCGGTCGTACCGGAGCGGGCTGCCGTCGCCCTGCTCGCGATCTGCGGTGTCGTGGTGGTCGTCGCCTTCTTCGGGTTGATGGCCAACTCGATGGGCACCGCGCGCGTGCTGAGCCGGTGGGGCGGCTACCGCGGCACGGTCCGCCGGCCCGGGCTGTTGTGGGTGAACCCGCTGTTCAAGCGGCGTCCTGTCGACGTGCGGATCCGCCACTGGCGCAGCGAGGCGATCGCGGCGACCGACCGCGAAGGGTCGCCGATCAGCGCCGAGCTGATCATCGTCTGGCAGGTCAAGGACACCGCGCGGGCCCGCTTCGCCGTCGACGACCACGGCAGGCACCTGGCTCTGAGCGCGGAGTCCGTCTTCGCCCGGACCGTCTCCACCCTGCCCTGCGACAGCTTCGCCAACCCCGGCCCCTCCCTGCGCGACGGCCAGTGGCTCGGTGGTGAGCTGACCCGCCTGCTCGGCGCCGAGATGGCCCCGGTCGGTATCGCCGTCTACTCCGTCCAGGCCGTCGGCCTCGGTTACCGGGCCGACTTCGCCGACAGCATGCGCCGCCGCCGGCTGGCCGAGCTGGACGCGGGCACCCGCGAGGTCGTCGTCGGAGACGCGGTGGAGACGGCGGCGTTGACGCTACGTCGGCTCGAGCGCGGCGAGGGGCTCACACTCGACGACACCTTCCGCGCCGAGCTCACCCGCGACCTGGTGGCGGCGTTCCTCACCGCCCCGGTCCCCGGCCGCGCGCAGGTCGTGGCCGGCACGGCCGGTCCGTCCGGTTCGTCCGGTACGGCCGAGGCTTCCGGCGCGGGCGGCGCGGGCTTTGCCGCCGATGTGGACGACGCGCTCGCCGTGGCCGCCGGGACCGCTGTGGCCGCCGGGGACGTGGGGGCCGGGGCGCGCCCGGCGCCGGGATCGGCCACCGCCGTCCCGGACGTGGACCAGCTCGGGGACGCCGGCCGCCTCCCCGTCCTGCACCGCTCCGCGACGGCGCTCTCGTCCCGGACCTCCCGGCTGAGGGGCAGCCGGCAGCGACACGTGGTCGAGCCGACTGCCGTCACGCCCGGCCCGTCGTCCTCCGCCGCGGCTTCCGGCGCGACCTCCGCCGCGTCCTCCGGCGGCGCCTCGCCCGTGGGCTCCGTCCCGCCTTCCGTGCCGCCCGCGCCCCGGGTGGAGCGCGCCGCAGACCTTCCGTGACCACCTCCGCACTTTTCGAAGAGCCATTCGAACCCCTGAGGAACGGAGACCGTCCGCGATGACCGCCTTCGCCGAGCTGGACATCACCGACTGCACCTGCGCCCACTGCCGTGCCCACGGCGGTGGTGCGTCACCGGGCGGTTCCGCCCCCCGGCCACTGATGGGCAAGCCACGGGCCCACGAACCACGCGGTACCGTCCGGCCGCTGTTCCGCGCCGCCGCGACCACCGCGATGATCGCGGTCGGCGGCGGCGCGGCCCTGATAGCCGCGCCCGCGGCGAGCGCCGAGTCGGCGCCCGCCCACGCGGGCTGGGACGGGCAGCGGTACTGGTTCCAGTCCAACGGCGTGTGGCGCTGGACCACCCACTACGACATCTATCTGCGCCACACCGGCGGTGGTGGCTCCGGTGGCGGCGCCACCGCGACCGACGGCGGTATACGGCAGGGCTGGGACGGGCAGCGGTACTGGTTCCGCAAGAACGGCGAGTGGCGCTGGACCACCCACTACGACGTCTACCTGCGCTACACGGGCGCCGCCGGGGGCGCGACGGGCGCGGGCGGCGGCACGACGACCACGCCGCCTTCGGCGGACGGCATCAAGTGGGGCTGGGACGGGCAGCGGTACTGGTTCCGCAAGAACGGCCAGTGGCGCTGGACCACCCACTACGACATCTACCTCAGGTACGCGGGCTACGGGCACCCCGGCCCGGGCCCGGGCCCCGGTGACCCGGGTTCCACGCCGGCGCCCGGCCCGGTCGCCCCCGGCCCCGGTCACGGCGCGGGCAGCGTGGAGTCGGCGATCGCCTTCGCCGAGGCCCAGCTGGGCAAGCCCTACGTCTGGGGCGGCAACGGCCCGTACGGCTACGACTGCTCCGGCCTGGTCCAGCAGGCCTTCTTCCGTGCGGGGATCAAGCTCCCCCGGGTCGCGGCCGAGCAGTACCGGGCCACCACGCCCATCTCGCCCAGCCAGCTGCGACGCGGCGACCTGGTCTTCTGGTCCAACAGCAGCCGCTCCAGCGGCATCCACCACGTGGCGATCTACCTCGGCGGCGGCCGCTACATCGAGGCCCCGCACCCCGGCGCGGACGTGCGCATCTCGGTGCTGTCGACCGGTTACTACCCGGACTTCTTCGGGCGTGTCTCCTGAGCGTCCGCCGATGAGCGCTGTTCAGCGGTGTGAACATCCCGCCAGGCCCATTATCTGCAATGATGCGATCAGTGGGCCTGGCGGGCGACGTGTGCGCCCCCGGCTTCCGCGCGTAACGCATCCGTAAACCGCAGAGGTGAGACTGTAGCCATGGGCAAGCAGCAGGAGTTCGTGCTCCGCACTCTCGAAGAGCGAGACATCCGTTTCGTCCGGCTCTGGTTCACCGACGTCCTGGGTTTCCTGAAGTCCGTCGCGGTGGCTCCGGCCGAACTCGACCAGGCCTTCGAGGAGGGCATCGGGTTCGACGGGTCGGCGATCGAGGGCTTCGCCCGGGTGTACGAGTCCGACATGCTGGCCAAGCCGGACCCGGGCACCTTCCAGATACTGCCGTGGCGCTCGGAGGCGCCGGGCACCGCCCGCATGTTCTGCGACATCCTGATGCCGGACGGCTCCCCGTCCTTCGCGGACCCCCGTTACGTGCTCAAGCGCACCCTGGAGAGGGCCTCCAACCTCGGGTTCACCTTCTACACGCACCCCGAGATCGAGTTCTTCCTCCTCAAGAACCTCCCCGGCGACGGCACCGCCCCCATCCCGGCGGACCAGTCCGGCTACTTCGACCACACCCCGCGCGGCGTCGGCCACGACTTCCGCCGACAGGCCATCACCATGCTGGAGTCGATGGGCATCTCGGTGGAGTTCAGCCACCACGAGGGCGCCCCGGGCCAGCAGGAGATCGACCTGCGCTACGCGGACGCGCTCTCCACGGCCGACAACATCATGACCTTCCGCCTGGTCATGAAGGAGGTCGCCCTGGAGCAGGGCGTCCACGCGACGTTCATGCCCAAGCCCTTCTCCCAGCACCCGGGCTCCGGCATGCACACCCACCTGTCGCTCTTCGAGGGCGACCGCAACGTCTTCCACGAGGCGGGCGCGGAGTACCAGCTCTCCAAGGTCGGCCGCTCCTTCATCGCCGGCCTGCTGCGCCACGCGGCGGAGACCGCCGCGATCACCAACCAGTGGGTCAACTCCTACAAGCGCATTTGGGGCGGCTCCCAGCGCGCCGCGGGCGCGGGCGGCGAGGCCCCCTCCTACATCTGCTGGGGCCACAACAACCGCTCGGCGCTGGTGCGCGTGCCGATGTACAAGCCGGGCAAGCAGGGCTCGACCCGCGTCGAGATCCGCTCCCTCGACACGGGCTGCAACCCGTACCTCGCCTACTCCGTCGTCCTCGCCGCCGGCCTCAAGGGCATCGCCGAGGGCTACGAACTCCCGCCCGGCGCCGACGACGACGTCTGGGCCCTCAGCTCCCTCGAGCGCCGCGCGCTCGGCATCGAACCCCTCCCGCAGAACCTCGGCGAGGCCATCGACCTGATGGAGCGCAGCGAGCTGGTCCGTGAGACGCTCGGCGAGCACGTCTTCGACTTCTTCCTGCGCAACAAGCGCCAGGAGTGGGAGGAGTACCGCTCCGAGGTCACCCCGTTCGAACTCCGCCGCGGCCTGCCGGTGCTGTAACCGCAGCTCAGCGGCACCCGTAGCACGACGAAGGGCCGGACCACGGTGGAGATCCCTCCACGGTGATCCGGCCCTTTCGGGGCTCTGGGGGCCGTCTACGGGCCGTCAGGCGAGCGGGGCGCGCTCGGTACGTGCTGTTCATCGCGTCGTGCGGGCGTCGCTGCTCGGCATCAGGTGCGACGCGGAGCGTGAACCACTGGGAGATTCCGACGACGATCAAGGAGAGGTGGCGGGGATCCTGGCCCCGTCCAGGATGTGTGCGTGCCACCACCTGGTGCGGTGACCGGGAACGTTCGGCGGGTCGGTCGTTGGTCTTCAGTTGTTGGGAGTCGCGGCCAGGAGTCGTTGGCCGAGGAGTCGGGCGGCTTGTTGGATCTCCGGGCATCCGATGATCCGGTATGGCGCCGGGATCGTCGCGAGCTGTTCGGCGTACCAGGTGGGGTTGCTGGTGCTGCCGACCAGGCGGGTGGTGTCGGCGTCCAGCGGTTGGAGTGTTCCCAGGGGTCGGGGCACGAAGGCGGCCGCGGCGTTGGCGGGGGCGTCGATGGTGATGTCGACGTGGTATTCCCATCCGGTGGCGAGGTGTTCTTCGAGCATGGCGACCGGGTCGAGGGCTGTGGGGGGTGTGAAGGTCTCGTCGAGGACTTCCACGCGGTGGATCCGGTCGATGCGGTAGGCGCGGCGGGCGTCGGAGCGGTGGGAGCGGCACAGCAGGTACCAGCGGCCGTGGCGGACGACGACAGCCCAGGGGTCGACCGCGGCGGCCCATTCGGCCCCGGCTTCGGAGCGGTAGCCGAAGCGTGCCTGCCGGTGGTTCGTGCAGGCCTGGACGAGTGCGGCGGTGGTCTCCGGGTCGGGCCGGGCTGCAGCGCGGTCGGGGACCGGGGCCGCGGTCCGGCGGACCGCCTCGGCCTCGGCTGCGACCGCCGTGGGGAGCGCCCGCATGATCTTGCCGAGGGCGCTGCCGACCGGTCCGCCGGGATCGCCGGCGTCGTGGTGGCCGTCGAGGACGGCCATGACCAGGCCGAGGGCCTCGGCGGAGCTGAACATCAGCGGCGGCAGGCGCAGGCCCCGGCCGAGGCTGTACCCGCCGTATGGGCCGCGGACGGATTTGATCGGGATGCCGGCGTCGCGCAGGAAGCCGACGTACCGCCGGGCGGCGCGTTCGGACACGCCGAGCTTGTCGGCGAGGCGGTCGGCGGTGATGCCCGGGGCGGTCTGGAGCAGTTCCAGGGCGAGCAGGGCCCGTGCCGTGGGGTTCGTCTCCGGTTTCACCGCGTCCTCCTTCGGCGTCGCCACGCACCTCGCAGACCAGGACGTAGATCGTCCGGAATGCAGTTTAGGGTGCGGGGCATGACCGAGAACACCGTTGTGATCACCGAAGTCCACGAACCGTCCATGACCGCGGGCGAGGCCGAGTTGCTGCTGTTCGCGCTGGATCGCTCCCGCGCGCAGTTCGCCTGGAAGTGCGGCGGCCTGGACGCCGCCGGCCTGGGAAAGGCGTACCCGCCGTCGGCGATGACCCTCGGCGGCCTGCTCAAGCACCTCGCGTTGGTCGAGGACGCGCAGGTCGCCGTCCATGTGACCGGTCGGCCGTTCGGGCCGCCGTGGCACGCGATCGGCGCGGCCGGCTCCGACGTCGGGGACTGGGCGTGGCAGTCCGCGGCCGACGACGCCCCCGAAGAGCTCTACGCGCTGTGGCGGGGCGCGGTCCAGCGGTCCCGCGCCGCCTGGACGGCCGCGATCGCCGACGGCGGCCTGGACCAGCCCTCGAAGTTCGCCGGCGACTCCGGTCAGGCGCCGAACCTGCGGCGCTTCCTGGTCGACCTGCACGACGAGTACGCCCGCCACGTCGGCCACGCGGACCTGCTGCGCGAGGCCGTCGACGGCCTGGTCGGCGAGGACCCGCCCCAGTGACCGCCGGCGGCACGGGGAACCAGGGGCCCGGCGGCGCGCACAACTGCCGACCGCCGAGGACGACGCCCGGGACGACACCGCGCAAGATCTCGATGCCCTCAGGGGCGCGATCGGGGCCGGCCAGCCGTAGCACGACGAAGGGTCTGACCACGGCCGAGATCAATCCACTGCCGCCCAGCCCTTTCGGGGCTCTGGGGACCTCGCTGTGCGCCTTGCGGAACGCACCTGCACGGCCGGATCCAGCGGAGGCTTGCCGTTGCCGATGATGTTGGGCAGGGTGTCCCGACGGCCTCCTGCACGCAGCGATCACAGGGCACGACGGGATGTGTATCGCGTGCTCTCTATGAGCCCTTGCCCCCGGGCGAGCCGTGGGCGCAGTCAGGAGTTGGGCATTGAGGCCGTCCGGATCGCGTACATATCGGCCAGGACCGCGACCAGCACCCAGGTCAGCGCGGCCGCGAGGATGGCGTACTTGACGATTCGGTTCCGGCGGCGGCCCAGGCGGGCCACCTCGTCGCTTCCGCGTGCGTCGGTCACCTTGGGGTCACGCCACCACATTGTCGCCAGCCAAACGCCGGTCAGGGCGAGCGCGAAGTAGCAGGTCCCACCGCCCACCGCCTCTCCGAACCGGTACACCGATATGTGCCAACCGCCGATCGTGATCACCGGCGCATCCTAGAGGAGCGCTGGTCCTGGCGCGGGACGGCGGGGGGTGCCGGTTTCCCCAGTCGTTGGTGAAGACAGCGGTCATGCCCTCGTAGTGCACGCTGAGGAACGGGTTCGAGTGGAACATCACGGCGATCCACGATGGGACGCCCACCTTCGGTCACGCCGGATCTGCTCGTATCACCTCGCCTGGTGGGCGTACCAGCGGGCTTCGACGGTGCGGCCGTCGGGGAGGGTGTGGTGGGCCGGGCCGTCGGTCGGAGTGAAGCCGGCCGCTTGGAGGGCGCGGCGGCAAGGGGCGTTCGTGCGTTGGGTTCCGGCTCGGGCGGTCGGCAGGCGCAGTTGGTCGTGGGCGATGCGCGCGCCCGCGCGGAAGAGTTCGGTGCCCAGGCCGCTGCCGCGGAAGCCGGGTGCCAGCCAGCCGCCCACCTCGCCGTTGCGGGTGTCGACGCTGACCGCGCCGGCGCAGCGGCCGTCCGCGGGATCGATGAGGGCGAAGAAGGCGCTGTTCTTGCGCCGCCACTGCCGGACCGTCCGGAACGAGGCGGGCAGCTCGCGGCTGCGCTGGTCCCGGTTCAGGTCGGTGACGTCCAGCAGCCAGTGGACCAGTTCCGCCTGCGGACGCTCGGGCCAGCCGAGCCAGCTGAGCGCGTCCGGGTCCCAGGCGCCGGCATAGGCCGCCGCGTAGCCGATGACGTCGCGCGGGGGTATCGCATGCAGCCGCGGGGTGTGGAAGGGCTGGAGCGACGGGCGCGTCCGTCCTATGCCGATCAGGCGCACGCGGCACCGCCCTCGGCGTGGGCCTGCACCGGGTGGGCCGCGGCCTTTCGGCAGGAGAAGACGGTCACGTCCCGGGTTCTACCGCACGACGGGCTGGACCGTCACGCGGAAATCGACGAACTACCCCGAGCCGGCCCGCTCCACCCGCACACGCATGGCCGACTGCCGCCTAACATACCGACATGTCGACACCATGGCGTGCTGCCGCCACCGAGTTCGAGCGCGTTCTGGCGCGGCACGGCGTCAGCGGCGCTGACGCCGTGGACTGCATGGACGTGGCCTGGGCCGCTTTCGGGGAGTTCGTTCAGGTGCCCATCGAGGGCCTGGTGCCGGTCGAGGACGACGGTGACGGTTTCATCGTCGAGTGGGGTTGCTGGGACTGGAACGAGGGGCGGCCCGCGATCTCACTCGGGCGGCAGTTGGTCGTCGTCGACCGGGGTCATGACGGCGCGGAGGGCGATCCGGAGTACTGGAAGGTCGAGCTCCAGGTCGGCTTCGCGGCCGACCAGCCGTGGTCTGACCTCGCCGGCGTCGCGTTCCGGGGCACCGGGTTCGACTTCGTCGGGATCGGTCCGCTGCGAGTCGCCGCGCTCGCCGGGGCGCGAGTGTGGGTCGAGTCGTTCCCGGAGCTCAGGGAGATGTGGCAGGCCAGGCCGGTGAGCAGTGGGCTGAGGTTCGGGCGGGCGGACTAGGCCGTCACGTGGAACGGGCCGTCGAGGGCGGCCCACTGGAGCAGCATGATGGATTTCGCGTCCGCGATCGCGCCCGACCGGATCAGGGAGAGGGCCTCGTGGAACGGGAGTTCCACGACCGTGATGTCCTCGCCCTCCTCGGCGACGCCCGTCGCGGTGGGGGAGGGGTCGGTGGAACGGTATGGGGCCGCGTAGAAGTGGAGACGCTCCGTCACCGAGCCGGGGCTCATGAAGGCGTCGAAGACGTGGCGGACCTCGCCGACCGTGCGGCCGGTCTCCTCCGCGGCCTCGCGGCGGATGGCCGCCTCGGGGGCGTCGCCGTCGAGGAGGCCGGCCGGGGTTTCCAGGAGGAGGCCGTCGGGGTGCCCGTTGACGTAGGCCGGGAGACGGAACTGGCGGGTGAGCAGGACGGTGGCGCGGTCCGGGTCGTACAGGAGGATCGTCGCGCCGTCGCCGCGGTCGTAGGTCTCGCGGGACTCCCGGCTCCAGTGCCCGTCGCGGTGCCGGAAGTCGAAGGTGGTCCTGCGCAGGACGTACCAGTCGCAGGCGAGCACCTCGACGTCGCGGATGCGCACGTCGGGGTTGCCGGTGAGGTCGCGGCCGTGCAGGTGGAGGCCGGTGCGGCCGCGGCGGTCGGGGGTGTCGAGGCCGGCCGTCACGACGGGATCCGCGCAGGGTCGGTGAAGACGGGCTTGCCCTCGGCGCGGGCCTGGCGGACCATCTCGTCCGCGCCGGCGGAGGGGCCGCCGATGCGCAGGACGGCGTCGCAGCGGGAGAGGAGCCGTTCCGCGATCGGGTGGAAGATCTCGTCGAACAGCGGCGTGCCGGGACCCGCTCCGCCCGCGGTCTCCAGCAGCGGAAGAGCGAGGGCCTCGCCGGTGACGGGCAGGTGCCCGGCGCGGAAGAGGGTGAGGGCGACCTCGTTCATGGCGTCGACGTTCGCGGCGAGCTTGGCCGGGTCGTCGCCGGTGCCGGAGCGGTAGGGGCCGGCGACGAGGATCATCAGCGAGGCGGCGGGCAAGGGAGTCTCCGTTCGGTCAGGCCAGGACGGTGCGGACGCCCGCGTCGCGCAGAGCGTCGAGGGTGTGCGGGCCGCCCGGGTGGGTGGCCGGGTCGGCGGCGGCGTGGTCGGTGACGAAGACCTCCACCGCGCCGAGCGGAGCGACCTGGCTGAACGCCCGGACGCCGAGCTTCGTCGCGTCCGCGACGGCCAGTGTCCGGGCGGACTGGGCGAGGCCCGCCTGTTTGACGGCGGCGTCGTCGAGGCTGAACTCCGACCAGCCGTGCTCGGCGTGGACGCCGCCGATGGACATCACGAACACGTCGAAGGCCAGCGCCTCCAGTGTCCGCAGCGCGAGCGGGCCGACGAGCGACCGCTCGCCGGGGCGGGAGCGCCCGCCGACGACCAGCAGGTCGATGCCGGGCCGGTCGGCGAGCTGCGCGGCCGCCTGCAGGCTCAGTACCGCGACGGTCAGCGGCGCGCGCTCGGCCAGGTGCTCGGCGACGTGGACCGTCGTCGTCCCGGCGTCCAGCAGGACGCGTGACCCCGGCTCGACGAGTGCGGCGACGGCCGCGCCGAGGCGGTCCTTCGTGGCGGCCTGCCACGACTCGCGTGCGGTGAACCCCGCCTCCTCCTCCCGCGCCCGCGTCGCCACGGCGGCCCCGTGCACGCGCCGCACCAGCCCTTGCCGCTCCAACGCGTCCAGGTCCCGGCGGACGGTCATCTCCGACACCCCGAGGCGCTGGGAGAGCTCCGACACGGAGACCCGGCCGGAGCCCTGCACCAGGCGCAGGGTCAGGTCCAGACGATTGGCGACACCCATGCCCGATATCTAACACCATGATGTTCGAATGAACAAGACCATGGTGGATGGCGCTACTAGTTGACCCGAGACTAGTTGCAGTGCAACTATTGAGAGGTCGGCAGGCCATCGCCCGCCGAACGGAGCGAGCCCGGGAAGGGGCCGTCACCATGAGCGTCGCGTGCAGAGCCAGGCAGAGAACGCAGAGAGCGCAGAGACCGTCGTCACCGACCAGCCCGCCGTACCCGTGCTCTGGGTGGTCGCGTCCGCCGGGTCCCGGGTCACCGCCTTCGTGCTCGACATGGTGGTGATGGTCGTGCCGTTGATGCTGCTGTCCTTCGTGCCGGCCGTGCGGACCCGGTTCGATGTCAACTCCGCCCTCGTCGACGGCGTGGTCTGGTCCCTCTACTACGCGGTGATGCTCGCGGTGCGCGGTCGCACCGTCGGCATGGCGGCGGTGGGTCTGCGGGTCGTGCCGCTCGCGCAGTACACCGGAGCGGCGGCGCGGGACGGACTGACCGTGCGCCAGGCGTGCGTGCGCACACTGGTGTTCCTGCTGCCCGTGATCCCGGGCGGTGCGCTGCGCTTCGGGTGGGCGGTCGTCGACTGCGCCTTCGCGCTCGGCGGCCCGTACCGTCAGGCGCTGCACGACAGGCTCGCGGGAACCGTCGTGGTCCACGAGGGCGACTACTGAGCAGGGCGACAACGACAGGCGACAACGACAGGGGGGCTCATGACGATGGAACTCGCCGCCGGAGGCGGCAGCGGGGTGGGCGGCTACAGCGTCGGATGGCTGACGCTGTCGCTGATCAACGCGGGGCTCGCGCAGGGCAAGGGCCGTTCCGGGCTGAACTGGTGGCTGATCTCGCTGCTGCTCGGACCGGTCGCGACGCTGCTGATCGTGGTCCGGCCCCGGCTCGAGACGCCGATGGTCCAGCTCCTCGCCGAGCACGCGGTGGCCGACGCCGAGGACTGAGCAGCCCCACCGCGCGGCGCGCGCCGCCGACGTCCGGGCCGGTTCGGGTGTTCGATGGACGTAGGGTCGGGGAGGATCGTGTGCGGAGGCCCACGGGATGCCACGGCAGGCCCGGGGACGGCGGCAGCGGCGCGGAGGCGAGTGGCGTTGGAGACGGAGCGCGGCGGGGCGCGGCGGAGCAGTCCGGTCGGACGGCTGGTGCGGCGCGGGTTCACCGACCCCGAGGCGGCCGCCCTGCGGCTCGCGGAACCCGCGCTGGCCGCACACGCCGCCGACAGCGTGCTGCTGGACGCGCTCGCCGCCACCGCCGATCCCGACCAGGCACTCAAGGGCCTGGCCGGACTCGTCGAGGCCTGCGCCGACGACGCCGAGCGGCACACCCTGCTGGACACCCTCACCACCGCCAAGCCGCTGCGCGACCGCCTTCTGGGCGTGCTCGGCGCCAGCGCCGCGCTGGGGGAGCACCTGGCCCGGCACCCGCACGACTGGCACGAGCTGGTCACCTTCGAACTGCACGACATCCACCCCGGGCCCGAGGAGTTCGTCCGCCGCCTCTACCGGCACATCTGGGAGGAGCAGCCCGGCATCCCCCGGGCGGACGCGCTGCGCACCGGCTATCGCCGGCTGCTGCTCAGCATCGCCGCCCGCGACCTCACCGGCACCGCCGACCTCGGGCAGACCGCCGCCGAGCTCGCCGACCTCGCCGGGGCGACCCTGCAGGCCGCGCTCGACGTCGCCGCCGAGGAGGACCCGGACGCCGCGCGTGCCTGCCGGCTCGCCGTTGTCGCCATGGGCAAGTGCGGCGGACGGGAGCTCAACTACGTCTCCGACGTGGACGTCGTCTTCGTCTCCGAGCCGCGGGAGGACGCCGACCCCGACGTCGCGCTGAAGGCCGCCACCCGCCTCGCCGCCCGGATGATGCGGCTCTGCTCCGACAGCACCCGCGAGGGCACCATCTGGCAGGTCGACGCGAACCTGCGCCCCGAGGGCAAGAACGGGCCGCTGGTCCGCACCCTCGCCAGCCACCTCGCCTACTACCAGCGCTGGGCCAAGACCTGGGAGTTCCAGGCCCTGCTCAAGGCCCGTCCGGTCGCGGGCGACGCCGAGCTGGGCCGGCAGTACCTCGACGCCGTCAGCCCGATGGTCTGGCAGGCGTCCCAGCGCGAGAACTTCGTGCAGGACGTGCAGCAGATGCGCCGCCGCGTCATCGAGGCGATCCCGGCGGGCGAGGTCGAGCGCGAGCTCAAGCTCGGCCCCGGCGGGCTGCGCGACGTGGAGTTCTCCGTCCAACTGCTCCAGCTCGTCCACGGCCGCACCGACGACACCCTGCGCAGCGCCACCACGCTGACCGCCCTCGCGGACCTCTCCGCCGGCGGCTACGTCGGCCGCGCCGACGCCGCCGCACTCGACAGCGCCTACCGATTCCTGCGCACGCTGGAGCACCGGATCCAGCTGTTCCAGCTGCGCCGCACCCATCTCGTCCCGACGGGGGAGCAGGACCTGCGCCGCCTCGGCCGCTCCCTCGGCCTGCGCGCCGATCCCCAGGCCGAACTGCTCGCCGAGTGGAAGCGGCACGGCCGCGAGGTGCGGCGCCTGCACGAGAAGCTCTTCTACCGCCCGCTGCTCGACGCCGTCGCCCATCTGGACCTGGAGGAGGCCGGGCTGACGACCCGCCTCGACGGCACCGCGCTCAGCGCGGAGGCCGCCCAGGCGCGCCTCGCGGCGCTCGGCTACCGGGCCCCCGCCGACGCCTTCCGGCACCTCCAGGCGCTCGCCAACGGCGTCAGCCGCCGCGCCGCGCTGCAGCGCACCCTGCTGCCGGTGATGCTCGGCTGGTTCGCCGAGTCCGCCGACCCCGACGCAGGCCTGCTGGGCTTCCGCAAGGTCTCCGACAGCCTCGGCTCCACGCCCTGGTACCTGCGCCTGCTGCGCGACGAGGGCGCGGCGGCGGAGAACCTCGCCCGCATCCTCTCCTCCGGCCGCCTCGCCCCGGACCTGCTGCTGCGCGCCCCCGAGTCGGTCGCGTTGCTCGGCGACTCCGACGGGCTCGTCCCGCGCTCCCCGCAGATGCTCGACCGCGAGGTCGCCTCCGCCGTGGGCCGCGCCGACGACGCGGCGGCGGCCGTCGCGGCGGCCCGCTCGGTGCGGCGCCGGGAGCTGTTCCGCACGGCTGCCGCGGACGTGCTGGGCCGTCTGGGTGACACCCCCGCCGATTCCGTGGAAGCGGCCGGACTGGCGCTGACCGGCCTCAACCGCGCGACCCTGGCGGGCGCACTGGCCGCGTGCGTCGCGGCGGCCGAGGCGGCGGCAGGGGAACCGCTGCCCACGCGGCTCTCCGTCATCGCCATGGGCCGCTTCGGCGGCCACGAGCTCGGCTACGGCTCGGACGCGGACGTCCTGTTCGTCCACGACCCCCTCCCGGGCGCCGCCGAGACCAAGGCGAGCAACGCCGCACGCGGCGTCTTCGAGGAGCTGCGCCGCCTGCTCCAGCTGCCCTCGACCGAGCCGCCCCTGGTCGTCGACGCGGATCTGCGGCCCGAGGGCCGCCAGGGGCCGTTGGTGCGCACCATCGCCTCGTACGCGGCCTACTACCGCCGCTGGTCCCACACGTGGGAGAGCCAGGCCCTGCTCCGCGCCAAGCCGGTCGCCGGCGACACGGCGCTGGGGGAGGAGTTCGTGACGCTGATCGACCCGATGCGGTACCCGTCGGCCGGGCTGGACGCGGCCGAGCTGCGGGAGATCCGCAGGATCAAGGCGCGCGTGGAGGCCGAGCGGCTGCCGCGCGGCGCGGACCCGACCACGCACACGAAGATGGGCCGCGGCGGGCTCGCGGACGTCGAGTGGGCGGTGCAGCTGCTCCAGTTGCAGCACGGCCACGCGGTCGCCGGACTGCGCACGACGCGCACGCTGCGCGCGCTGGGCGCGGCGGTGGAGGCGCGTCTGCTGGACGCGGACGCGGCGGAGGCGCTCTCGGCGGCGTGGGTGCAGGCGACGCGGGTGCGCAACGCGGTGATGCTGGTGCGGGGGCGCGCGGGCGACAGCTTCCCCGCGGAGCCGCGGGAGCTGGCGGGCGTGGCCCGCTACCTCGGCTACGGCGCGGGCCACGCGGGCGAGATGGTGGACGACTACCGCAGGACGGCCCGCCTGGCCCGCGAGGTCATGGAGCACGTCGTCTACGGCGAGTAGTCGCACTCACCTCAGGGGCCAGCGCGCCCGGGGCGGGCAACCGGCCGGCTCAGCGGGCGGCACCCACCGGCTCGGGCTGGGGTTCCGGGAGGGGCGCCGGCGCGGGCGCGGACTTCGGGAAGCTGTAGGGCCAGCGGCGGTACACCAGGCGCGCCGTGCCCAGGCCGATGAGGGTGCAGCAGGCACCCGCGATCGCGTCCATGAAGAAGTGGTTGGCCGTCGCCACGATCACCACCAGCGTGGTGAGCGGGTAGATCACGCCCAGGATCCGCACCCACGTGCGCTTGGCCAGGAAGAAGATGGTGATGCCGCACCAGAGCGACCAGCCGATGTGCATCGACGGCATCGCCGCGAACTGGTTGGACACGTGGGCCATGTCGCCCGAGGCCATCGAACCCCAGGTGTGGTGCTTCTCGACGGTGTCGATGAAACCGCCGTCCACCATGAGCCGGGGTGGCGCCAGGGGATAGAAGTAGTACCCGAACAAGGCGAACCCGGTCGTCACGAAAAGTGACAGGCGAGCCGCCGCATAACGCCCGGAATGGGCGCGGAACAGCCATACCAGTACCGCGATCGTCACGATGAAGTGCAACGTGGCGTAGTCGTAGTTCAGGCCGGTGATCAGCCATGAGACGGAGTCGAACGCATGGTTGACGTAACGCTCCACATCGATGTGGAGCATGCCTTCCAGCGCCCAGATGTCATGCGCATTCCGTTGGGCGCGCGCCTCCATCTCGGGGACCGCGTTGCGGACCATCGAGTAGATCCAGTAGCTGACTGCGATGAGCAGCAGCTCGATCCACAGGCGGGGGCGACCCGGAGAACGGAAGTGTCCGCGCACCGACCAGAGCAGGTGGCCCAGGGGCCTCCTGTTACTGGTGCGTGCTCCTGTTGCCTTCCCCATGGGTGAGTAGTCTGCCATGTGGCCTGGGCTCTCCTGATCACCCTCTGGTCTGGGATTCCACGAACGAAATACCCCTCAGGTCCTAGTGGAGCAAAAACCCGGAGCCGCCGCCCGGTGGGGACGACGGCTCCGGCCGTGGTTACTTTCTGTTATTTCCAGATGTCATTGAGGGTGACGGCGCCGGAGGGGCCCGTCGTGTAGGCGCGGTTCGTGCCCGACTCCCAGGTCACGTCGCCCGCCGCGTCGATGACGATGTACTTGTACTCGAAGTATGTGTTCGGGGCGATGCTGACGGTCTTCGACCAAACGGGGTAATTGGCCGACGAGAGCGGGATCGCCTTGGTGGGATCCCAGAAGCCGAGCGCGTCGATGCTGCCGACCACGTAGATGTCCTGACCGGTGACGGTCGACCTGTTCTCGTCGAAGGTCACGCCGACGGGGCTGGTCGCGGTCACGTTCCAGGTGTCGCCGAGGGTCGCCGCGCCGGTACCCGTGGTGGCCGTCCGGTTGGCGCCGGACTCCCAGGTGATGGTGCCGTCGGGGTCCTTCTTGAGGTACTTGTACTGGAAGGCCGTGTTGGAGGGCAGCGAGACCGTCGCGGCCCAGACCGGGTAGGCCGCGGAGGAGAGCGGGACGGCGTTCGCGGCGTTCCAGTTGCCGAGCGCCGGCAGCGAGCCGACGACGTAGACGTTCTGGCCGTACCAGGTGGTGGTGTTCGCGTCGAAGGTCTCGCTCACCGTCGTCGCGGAGCCGTTGTAGCCGTCCGTCAGCGTCGCGGTGGCGCCGGAGCCGGTGGTGGCGGCGTGGTTGGCGCCCGGTTCCCAGGTGACGTTCCCCGAGGAGTCCTTCTCGACGTACTTGTACTGGATCGCGGTCGACTGCGGCAGGTTCACCGTGATCGTCCAGGTCGAGCCGGACTGCGTCATCGGCAGCGCGGAGGCGGGCGCCCAGTTGCCGAGACCGGAGACGGAGCCGACCAGGTACATCGGCGCGCTGCTCGGCGCACCGCTGACGGTGAAGGTCTCCGCGACGCTCCCGGCCGGCGCGGTCGCGGTGGCACTCGCGCTGGCCGACGGGGAAGCGGACGCCGACGCCGACGCCGACGCCGACGCCGAGGCCGAGGCCGAGGCGGACGCGCTCGCCGAGGCGGAGGGAGAGGCCGACGCCGTCGCGCCGGAGGAGCTCAGCGCGTACAGCGCCACCGCGTCCTTCGCCGCGACCGAGACGGTCGCGTTGCCGCTGCCGTCCACGGTGACCGTCGGGCCGGAGCAGGAGCTGGTCGACGCCGTGTAGTCGCCGTGGATGACGTCGCAGTAGGTGCCGGCGGCGAGGCCGGTCTGGAACGTCCTGGTCTGCGTGGAGCTCTCGTTGTTGATCGCGATCCACGCCTTGCCGCCGCGTGAGAAGGCGATCAGGTTGGAGCCGTCGTCGTACCAGTTGGCCACCGCGGCGCCGGCGGCCGCGTTGTGCCAGCCGACCATGTTGGCCACGCCCTGGATCCGGTCGGTGCAGTACCAGCCGTTGTTGCAGTCGGTGTTGGTGACGTAGCCGCCCGCGTCGGCCGGGGGCGAGTCGTCGGAGCTGTTCCAGGTGAAGCCGGAGTAGACGGACGGCTGCACGCCGTAGCCCCAGGCCAGCGTGAACTCGTTGGCGAGGGTGAAGGTGGCGCCGTTCTTGTAGCTGAGCGTGCTGCCGTTGCGCTCGGTGTCGTGGTTGGTCACCATCGCGCCGTCGGAGGCGCTCGGCTCCAGGCCCCAGGACTGGCCGAAGGTCTTCAGGTTGGCGATGTTGCCGGTGAACTGGTTCTTCAGGTTGTCGGCGTAGTCGAAGCCGATGACGCTGCCGTTGCTCTCGAACGCGGCCGGGGCGAGGTTGCCGCTGCTGCCGGGGTAGACCTCCTGCAGCACGTAGGGGCGCTGCCCCCAGAGCGTGTTGGTCAGCCGGGACTCGATGTTGGCCATGTCGGCCTGGTTGATGTGCTTGGCGGAGTCGACCCGGAAGCCGTCGACGCCGTAGCCGATCAGCTTGTTGAGGTAGCCGGCGATCTTCGACCGGACGTCGTCGGTCTCGGTGTACAGGTCGGCCAGGTTCTCCAGGTCGCACTCCTGGACCTGGGTCTGGTTGTTCCAGTCGTTGATCGAGAGGCTGGAGTTGGGGCAGTTGTTCGGGTAGCTGTGGAAGTCGGCGGAGGTGTACGGCACCTGGCTGTAGCTGCGCGAGGAGACGTTGAAGCTGTCGCCGCCGTAGGAGTCGGTGCTGGTCTGGTCGGTGCCCGACATGTGGTTGATGACGGTGTCGACGTAGACCTTGACGCCCGCGTCGTGGCAGGTGGTCACCATGGCCTGGAACTGGGCCTCGGTGCCCATCCGGCTGTTGAGGTCGTATCCGACGGGCTGGTAGATCTCCCACCAGGGGTGGCTGCCCGACAGTCTGATGGAGTCCTGCGGCGGGGCCACCTGGACGGCTCCGTAGCCCTTGGGGCCGAGGACGTTGGTGCACTCCGTGGCCACCGAGGGCCAGTTCCACATGAAGAGGTTGGCGGTCACGTCGCCACCGTTGGGCGCACTGGCCTGGGCGGCTGCGCTGCTCAGCGCGAGTGGCACCACGGTGCCGGCGGCGAGCAGCGCGCCTGAGGCGAACAAGGCACGCAGACGGCCGGATTGATGCGGCATCAGGATCTCCGGGTGGGAGAGGGTGGGTGGGTGAACAGGACGGCGCCGACGAGCGTGCTCCCGGTGATTCCTGAGCGTCAAGGCATTGGTGGAAACTTTTTCAGCATCTTGCTGAAACATCTTGCGGCAAGGTGGGGTCACCAGTAGGTTCTGGCTCGCCCCACGACCTGACCGACGAGGCGCCCCAGGGAGACAGACGCGTGGCCATCAGACCTGAGCGATCACGATGGAGAAGCCTGCTTGTCACGGTCGCGCTGCTGAGCCCGGCCGTCGTGGGACTGAGCCCGGCGGCCGCCGCCACGGCCACGGCCGTCCCGCTGCCGCCCGCGCCCTCCGACGCCAAGCTCGCCGCCACCCCCGACCGGCACGGTCTGAGCAAGGAGCAGTTCTACTTCGTGCTCCCGGACCGCTTCGCCAACGGTGACACGTCCAACGACACCGGCGGCATCACCGGCACCCGCCTGGACAACGGCTACGACCCGACCGATTCTGGCTTCTACCACGGCGGCGACCTCGCCGGGATCATCCAGAAGCTCTCCTACATCAAGAAGCTCGGCACCACCGCCATCTGGATGGCGCCGATCTTCAAGAACAAGCCCGTCCAGGGCACCGGCAGCAACGCCTCGGCCGGCTACCACGGCTACTGGATCACCGACTTCACCCAGGTCGACCCGCACTTCGGCACCAACGCCCAGCTCAAGGAGCTGATCCAGAAGGCCCACGCGATGGGCATGAAGGTCTTCTTCGACGTCATCACCAACCACACCGCCGACGTCATCGACTACGCCGAGAAGACCTACGACTACCGCTCCATCGGCGCCTACCCGACCCTCGACGCCAACGGCCGCCCGGTCGACACCACCGCGATCGCGAACGACAACGCGGCCAACGGCACGGCGAACTACCCCGAGCTGACCAAGAACTCCTTCCCCTACACCCCGGTGTTCGACAACCCCGGCGACGCGACCGCCAAGAGCCCCGCCTGGCTCAACGACGTGACGCTCTACCACAACCGGGGCAACACCACCTTCGTCGGCGAGAACGCCACCGAGGGCGACTTCTCCGGCCTGGACGACCTCGACACCCAGAACCCCCGCGTGGTCGCGGGCATGGAGAAGATCTACGAGAACTGGGTCAAGCAGGACGACGTCGACGGCTTCCGCATCGACACCGTCAAGAACGTCAACATGGCGTTCTGGCAGCAGTGGGCGCCCGCGCTGCAGAAGTACGCCGAGCAGCAGGGCAACAAGAAGTTCTTCATGTTCGGCGAGGTCTACGACACCGACACCAGTGTCAACTCGTCCTACGTGACGCAGGGCAAGCTGGACGCCGCCCTCGGCTTCCCGTTCCAGAACGCCGCCCGCCTCTACGCCTCGCAGGGCGGCTCGGCGCAGCTGCTCGCAACGCTCTACGCGGACGACTACAAGTACGCCTCCGCGAGCAGTGACGCGTACGAGCAGCCGACCTTCCTCGGCAACCACGACATGGGCCGCATCGGGTACTTCCTGAAGACCGACAACCCGAACGCGAGCGACGCCGAGCTGCTGAAGAAGGACCTGCTGGCGCAGCAGCTGCTCTTCCTGACGCGTGGCCAGCCGGTCGTCTACTACGGCGACGAGCAGGGCTTCACCGGCCTCGGCGGCGACAAGGCCGGGCGGCAGGACATGTTCGCCTCCAAGGTCGCCGAGTACAACACCGACGCCGTCATCGGCGGCCCGAGCGGTTCGGCCGACCGGTACTCCACCGACGTGCCCGTCTACCAGGCGATCGCCCAGCTGGCCGCGCTGCGCAAGGCCAACCCGGCGCTTACGATCGGCGCCCAGGTCGAGCGCTACGCCGCGAACGGCCCCGGCGTCTACGCCTTCTCCCGCATCGACGCCAAGCAGCAGGTCGAGTACCTGGTCGCGGTCAACAACGCCACCACCGACCAGACCGTGAGCGTGCCGACGTACGACGCCGGTATGGGCTTCACGCCCATCTACGGCAGCGGCCAGGCCCACGCCGTCAGCGGCGCCGACAGCAAGCTCAGCCTCACCGTGCCGGCCGAGTCGGCCGTGGTCTACAAGGCCGACGCCCGCATCGGCGCCCCGAGCGCCGCGCCGGCGGTCACGCTGACCACCCCGGCCGACGGCTCCTCGGGCACGGTCACCGTCAAGGCCGACGTCACCGGCGGCGGCTTCAACCGCGTCGTCTTCGCCGCCTCGGTCGGCACCGGCGCCTGGAAGGTGCTCGGCAGCGCCGACCACGCCCCCTACGCCGTCACCCAGGACCTCAGCCGCGTCCCGGCCGGAACGACCGTGCGCTACAAGGCTGTCGTCGTCGACAACACCGGCCGCACCGCCGACGCGACCGGCACCACGCTGGTGGCGGCCGTCCCGCCCGCGCCCAAGCCGACCGCCGTCTCGCGTGGTTACGCCGTGGTCCACTACCACCGCGCCGACGGGAACTACACCGGCTGGAACCTCTACGCCTGGGGCGACCTCGCCGACGGCGAGAGCACCACCTGGCCCGACGGGCACCCGTTCGTCGGCCGCGACGCCTTCGGCGCCTTCGCCTACGTGAAGTTGAAGCAGGGCGCGAGCAACGTCGGCTTCATCATCGAGAACAACGGCATCAAGGACACCGCGGCCGACCGGGCCATCGACCTCTCGCAGACCGGCGAGGTCTGGGTGAACTCCGGCGACCTCACCACCTACACGACCGACCCCGGCGCCGCGGACACCGTCCCGGCCGGGCAGGTGATCGTCCACTACCACCGCGCCGACGGCGGCTACGCCGGCTGGGGCATGCACGTGTGGACCGGCGCCGCCAACCCGACCGACTGGACCGCCCCGTTGCAGCCGTCGGGCACCGACGCCTTCGGCGACGTGTTCACCGTGCCGCTCGCGAGCGGAGCGACCTCGCTCAGCTACATCCTCCACAACGGCGACACCAAGGACCTGCCCGACGACCAGTCGCTGGTCTTCGGCCAGAACGGCCGCGAGGTGTGGATCCTGAACGCCACGCCCGGCTACCTGCTGCCCGAGGCCTCCGCCTCCGCCGCGGACATCGACCTGACCAAGTCCAAGGCGCAGTTCGTCGACGGCACCACCGTCGCGGTGCCCGCCAACTGGGGCTTCGGCGCCACCGTCCCGAACGGCTCCTCCGCCGAGCTGGTCTACTCGCCGACCGGTGCCCTCTCCGTCCAGAACGGCGACACCACCGACCCCGGCTACTGGCTGCGCCTGCTGCCCGTCAGCGGCGGCCTGACCGCCGCGCAGCTGGCCAAGCACCCGGAGCTCAAGGGCTACGCCGCCTTCACCGTCGACCCGCGCGACGTCAGGCGGATCCCGCTCGCGCTGCGGTCGCAGCTGATCATGACCGAGCGCGAGGCGAACGGCGCCCTGCTGGCCGGCACGGGCGTGCAGCTGCCGGGCGCGCTCGACGCCATCTACGGAGCCGCGGCGAGCAAGGCGCCGCTGGGACCGGTCTACGGCAAGGACGGTACCCCGACGCTCAACGTCTGGGCGCCGACCGCGCAGCAGGTCAGCCTGGAGCTGTACGACTCCGCGACGGCCACCACGCCGCGGGTCATCCCGATGCGGCGGCAGAACGCCAGCGGTGTCTGGACGGTGGCCGGGACGAAGGCGTGGACCGGCATGTACTACCTCTACCGGGTCACCGTCTGGGCGCCCAGCGTCCAGAAGCTGGTGACCAATCACGTCACCGACCCGTACTCGGTCTCGCTGTCCACCGACTCCAAGCTGAGCCAGATCGTCGACCTCGGCGCCACCTCGCTCGATCCGGAGGGGTGGCAGCAGGACCACTCGCCGAAGGCGATCAGCGCCTCGCAGCAGGAGATCCAGGAGCTGCACGTCCGCGACTTCTCCGTCGCCGACGCGACCGTCCCGGCGAGTGAGCGCGGCACCTACGTCGCCTTCACCGACCTGAACTCGGCCGGCATGAAGCACCTGGCGCAGCTCGCCAGGCAGGGCCTGACCACCGTCCACATCATGCCGAGCTTCGACTTCTCCTCCGTGCCCGAGGCGAAGAGCGAACAGACCACCCCCGCCTGCGACCTGGCCTCGTACGCGGCCAACTCCGACCAGCAGCAGGCCTGCGTCGGCAAGCAGGCGTCCACCGACGCCTACAACTGGGGCTACGACCCGCTGCACTACGACGTCCCGGAAGGCTCCTACAGCACCGACCCGAACGGCAGCGCCCGCATCGTCCAGTTCCGCGCCATGGTCGCGGCGCTGCACAGGATCGGCCTGCGGGTGGTCATGGACGTCGTCTACAACCACACCGCCGCCTCCGGCGAGAACGCCGCCAGCGTGCTGGACCAGATCGTCCCCGGCTACTACCAGCGGCTCTCCGCCGACGGCGCCGTGACGACCGACTCCTGCTGCGCGGACACCGCCCCCGAACACGCCCTGATGAACCGCCTGGTCGTCGACTCGACGAAGCTCTGGGCCACCCAGTACCACGTCGACGGTTTCCGCTTCGACCTGATGGGCCTGGACCCGAAGTCCACCATGCTCGACGTCAAGGCGGGTCTGGCGGCCACCGGGCGCCACGCGTTCCTCTACGGCGAGGGCTGGAACTTCGGGGTCGTCGCGAACGACGCCCGCTTCGTCCAGGCCACCCAGGCCAACATGGCCGGGACCGGCATCGCCACCTTCAACGACCGCCTGCGCGACGCGGTCCGCGGGGGCGGCCCCTTCGACACCGACCCGCACACCCAGGGCTTCGCCTCCGGCCTGTACACCGCGCCCAACGGCGACGCGGTCAACGGCAGCGCGGCAGACCAGAAGGCGCGGCTGCTGAACGAGATGGACCAGATCAAGGTCGGCCTGACCGGCAACCTGGCCGCCTACTCGTTCACCGACAGCGCGGGCAAGTCCGTCACCGGATCGGAGATCGACTACAACGGCTCCCCGGCCGGATACACCGCCGCGCCCGGTGAGGCGATCACCTACGTCGACGCGCACGACAACCTCGACCTGTACGACGCCCTCGCCTACAAGCTCCCGGCCGGCACCCCCATGGCCGACCGGGTCAGAATGCAGGCCCTGGCGCTGGCCACCACCGAGCTCTCCCAGGGCCCCGGCTTCTCCGTGGCCGGCTCGGACCTGCTGCGCAGCAAGTCGCTGGACGCCAACTCCTACGACAGCGGCGACTGGTTCAACGCGATCCAGTGGCAGTGCGCAGGCGGCAACGGCTTCGGCCGGGGCCTGCCCGCGGCCGGCTCCAACTCCGGCTTCTGGCCCTGGGCCACGCCGCTGCTGGCGGACCCCTCCCTGGTCGCCGGCTGCTCGGCGCAGCAGGACGCGACGGCGCTGTACCAGCAGTTCCTGCGGATCAAGGCCTCCACGCCGCTCTTCTCCCTCGGCACGGCGGCCGCCGTCCAGCAGCGGGTCGGCTTCCCGCTGTCCGGCACGGCCGGGGAGCTTCCCGGTGTGATCACCCTGCACCTGGACGGCACCGGCCTGCCCACCTACAAGTCCGTCACGGTCGTCTTCAACGCGACCCCGACCGCCCAGCAGCAGACCCTCACGGGCCTGATCGGCACCGCCCAGCACCTGGACCCGGTCCAGGCCCAGGGCTCCGACCCGGTCGTGAAGACCGCGTCCTTCGACCCCGCCACCGGCACCTTCACCATCCCCGCGAGGACCGTGGCGGTCTACGTCCAGAGTTGAGCGACGTAGAACACCGCTGAGGGGCGGCTCCCGGTACCTGACTCCGGGAGCCGCCCCTCAGGCATTTCCCAGCGGACACACAGTTCCCCGGCTTCCGAGGTGGTGCAACGTCCCAATCTGGGTAGGTACGTGGGGTGCCCGGCACCGGCCGTGAGGTCCGGGGGCCGGGGCGGCGTCGGCGGGGGGTGTCGATGGCGGGGACCACATCGGATGCGGGCGGGGTGGGGGGACCACCCCTGATCGTCGTGCTGGCGGACCGGCAGTACCTGTTCCCGGTGGGCAGCGTCGTGCGGATCGGGCGCAATCCCGAGCTGGACGTGGTGTCGACCAGCCCACTGGTCTCGCGTGCCTGTCACGCGGTCATCACCGTGGACGCGCACGGTGCCACGTACGTGGACCAGTCGCGGCGCGGCACCTTCCTGCGCGGCAAGCCGCTGCGAAGACCCTTGCGGATCACCGAGTCGGTGGAGCTGCGTCTCGGTGACCCGGTGACCGGCGAGGTCCTCGGTGTCACACCTCCGCTGGGCTCGCACCAGCTGGAGCGGAACCGGCGCCGGCGGCTCGTGGCGCGGCGCGGGAGGGTGGCCGGGCTCGCGCTCGGCGTGGTGGGTTTCGTCGCCGCCGTCCTGACCGTGCTGCTGATGCCCGCCGGGGCGAAGCCGAACACCGCCGCGCACCCGAGCGTGAGCCCTACGGCGACCACCGCGCCGCTCGCCCGGGCCGAGGCCGCGACCGTCCGGTTACGCCTGGGGCCGGCGGACGGCTCCACGGGGTGGGGTTCGGGGACCGTCGTCGACCCGCACGGGCTGATCCTCACCAACGCGCACGTCGCCCAGCCGCAGGCGCCGGGTCAGGCCGTGGCGCTGGGGATGCCGGGCTACCAGCTGTCTGCCGACCCGCCCTATCTGACCGTCGAGATGACCACCGGCCAGTCCACCCCGGCCGTCGCCCGCTACCGGGCCAGAGCGGTGGCCGTGGACGGCTACCTCGACCTCGCCGTCGTCCAGGTCTACGCCGACGCGGCGGGCAGGCCCGTGGACCCGAAGAGCCTCCACCTGACCGCACTGACCATCGGGGACTCGGGCACGCTCCAACTCGACCAGCCCGTGACCGTGCTGGGCTTTCCAGGGGTCGCGGAGTCGGACTCGCTCACCGTCACCAGCGGCGTGCTGTCCACCTTCGTGCCCGACCCGCTGCACCATGTGGCGGACCCGCGCTTCGAGTTGGAGACCACC
Organism: Streptacidiphilus sp. MAP12-33; assembly: GCF_041261265.1. Taxonomy (NCBI): domain Bacteria; kingdom Bacillati; phylum Actinomycetota; class Actinomycetes; order Kitasatosporales; family Streptomycetaceae; genus Streptacidiphilus; species Streptacidiphilus sp. MAP12-33. Next base: position 24,300 of record NZ_JBGCCA010000032.1, on the reverse strand, counting down.
GCGCGGGTCGCCCACGGCAACTCCGGTGGAGCGGCCGTCGACGCGGGCGGGCGGCTGATCGGCGTGCCGAGCCTGGAGGTGACCGGGCAGGGCGTGGACGTGTCATGGCGGCTGCGGGCCGCCCAGTTGGCGCGGCCGCTGCTCGCCGCCGCGCGGGCCGGGCGGCCCTACACCTCGACGCTGCTGGTCCAACGGGCGCCCGGCATGCGGGTCGTGGGCTACGGCTCCGGTTCGAGCGCCGACCAGGCCTGCGGCACGGGCGCCTCGGCCGCACTCGGCGGGGCCGTCCCGTCCGAACTGTGGGTGGGCGTGCGCTACAGCGGCTTTCCGGCCGGGGTGGACCTCGCGGTCGGCGTCCGGTTGCCGGGAAGCAACGACTTCGGGGCGGGCGGTCCGCTGCCGGAGGAGACCGCCAAGGGCCCGGACGGCTGCGTCGCCGTGGCCGTCGACCCGGGCGCGTTCGGCCTGGCGGCCCTGCCGTCCGGCCCGTACCAGGCACAGCTCCTCGCCGGACCGGATCTCGATCCGGTGGGGGGAACCGCCCAGATCCGCGTCGGGGGGTGACGCACCGTGAGGCAGCGTGAGGAGAAGGGAAGAGGGCGATGAACCAGGCTCCCAACGGACCGGACGACGAGGTACGGGAGGCGCTGGCGGCCGCGGTCGGCTCCTACGGGCCCGCCGTGCTCGGCAACGCGCAGATGCTCGGCAACATCCTGACCGACCTGCTGCCGGACCATCCGCGCGAACGCAGTCTGCTGGTCGCCGCGGCTGAGGCGGAGGCCGCGACGCTGCTCCAGGAGCAGGTGGGACAGCAGCGTCTGGACACGGGCACGGCCGTGGCACTGACCTCCCGCACCCTGATGGAGCGCCGCGCCCTGGACCCGGCGGCGGCGCGCTGGGTCACCACCGCCTACGCGACGGCGCTCGGCTACCACCCGCCCCCGGTCGCGCCCCCGGCACCGGCCGACGTGCCTCCGGCTGACGCCGTCCCGGGCGCGGGGCCGGTGGGTGACGCGACGCCGTACGTGCCGACCCAGCCGATGTCCTCGCTGCCGCAGCCGACACCGGTGCGGCATCCGCCGATCCCCGACGCACCGACGCTGATCGCCCCGCCCGGAGCCGGTTCCGGCTCCGTCCCGCCGGCCGGCTCCTCCTGGCCACCGGCGCCGCCCGGGCCGCCGCCTGGAGCGCAACCCGGACCGGGCAGCTACGGCTCGCCGCTGCCGGGCTTCGGCGCACCTCCGGGCGGCGGGCAGGGCGTCCCGCCGCAGGGCTTCGGCCCGCCCGGCAGCGCTTCCTACCCCAACACGGCGTTCGGCGGTGCGTCGGCCGGGAACCCGCCACCGTTCGGGTACTCCACGGGTGCGGGCGGCGGCGGCCCGAAGAAACGTCCGGCGGCGCTGATCGTCGCCGCCGCGGCCGTGGCGGCCCTGCTCGTCTACCTGGCACTCGCCGGGGCCACCCACCTGCCGCCGTTCCAGGCCGCAGCCGCCCACCCGACGCACTCGCCGAGCCCGGCGCCCACCACGCCGTCACCGTCCCCGACGCCGACCACCCCGACCCCCAGCCCGTCCCCGACCGGGCCCGTGCTGGCCGACGGCATCACGCCGCTGATGGACATCCTGTCCACCGCGTTGCCCGACCCGGCGACGCAGTGCCAGACGCACGATCCGAGCCAGGACAAGTTCACCTCGGTCGGCCTGGTGTCGGCCTACTACTGCACCGACACCAACCTCCCCGGCGGCGGCATCTGGGCCTACCAGCTGGACACCGCGACCGACTACCAGGCCACCTGGGTCAACTACAACAAGTGGTGGGGCTTCAGCACCTCCTCGGCGGGCAGTGCCTGCCCGCCCGGCAGCGGCTCGTCCGGCGGCCTGAACGGCTGGCACGACAACGCGGCCGGCTACCCGGACCGCTCCGGGCAGGTGCTGGAGTGCCAGATGGTCGGCACCAGCGGCGGCACGAACAACCAGCCCTCCTACACGTGGTCGCTGCCGACGCAGAACACGTTCTTCGTGGCGGAGGGGGCGAAGGGCACCAGCTGGTCGGCCCTGAACGACTGGTGGGCCAAGTACGCCCCGCCGCAGCCGGCCTCCGCCGCCTCGCCCACCTCCTCGTGACGGGAGGCGACCGATCGCCATGACGGCCCACGACACCCCGACCCTGCGGATGCCGGGCGGCGGGATCTCCCGCCGCCCGCTCCACCTGATCCTCCTCGCCGACTGCTCCGGCGGCATGAAGGGGGAGAAGATCCAGGCGCTCAACTACGCCATCGCCGACATGCTGGCGCAGCTGGCCATCTGGGACCGCGCCCAGGAGCAGGCCCAGGTGTTCGTGCGGGCGGTGGCCTTCGCGACCGAGGCGGTCTGGCACATCCCCGAACCCACCCCCGTCGTCGACCTGCGCTGGCGCCCGTTGCAGCCGGTCCCGCGCGGGCTGACGAACATGGGCACGGCGTTCCAGCTGGTCGCTGAGGCGCTGGCACCCGGCCGCATCGAACGCCGGGCGCTGCGGCCCGCGCTGCTGCTCATCACGGACGGCCTGGCCACGGATCCACCCGGCCGCTTCGAGACGGGCCTCAACGCGCTGTTGGCCACCCCGGCGGGACGCGGCGCGCTGCGGCTGTCCGTCGCGATCGGGCGCGACGCGCGGTCAGAGGCGTTGAACCGGTTCATCGGTGACCCCTCGGTTCCGGTCCTGGTGGCCGACAGCACGTCCGACATCTCCGACCGGCTGGTGGTGGCCTCGCTCGCGGTCTCCCGCATGTCCGAGGCCGGCGCGGACCGCGCCGCCCTCGCCGACCGCCTCTTCGGCCACGGCGGTCCGGGCGACTCCGTCTTCGGCCAGGACACGATCATCTGAGCGGCGCGGCCGTTGGGGGGAGTGCGACCGGCCCAAGGAAGAAGGGTTGACCATGACCGGCTGGGAGGTCGTGACGGCCGTCGCGCGGGGGGCCGTGCACGCCGCGCGGGGTGCCGTCGCGCAGGACGCGGCGCGCGGCGCGCGGGGCGTGGACGGGTGCACGGTGGTGGCCGTGGCGGACGGGCACGGGCACGCCTCGCACTTCCGCAGCGACGTGGGCGCCGTGCTCGCCGTCGACGCCGCCTGCTCGCAGGGCCTGCGGCGGCTGCCGGACCTCCTCCGCGCGGACGCGGAAAGGCCGCAGCGCGCGGTGCGGCAGGTGTTCGTGCCGCTGCTCGTCGAGCACTGGCGCGCGGCCGTCGCCGGGCACCTGGCCCAACAGCCGTACGAGCGGCCGGTGGAGGAGCCACTGATCCCCTACGGCAGCACCCTGCTGATGGCCGCCGCCTGTCCGCCGTGGCTGCTGTGCCTGCAGATCGGCGACGGTGACCTGCTCGTGGTCCGGCCGGACGGCACCTCCTTCGCGCCCGTGCCGCCGGACGCCGCGCTGGACGGGCGGCGGACCACGAGCCTGTGCCAGGCCGACGCGGCGGCCTCGATCCGCCTCGCGGTCGTCGATCTGCGGCGCGAGGACGTCGCGTTGGCGTTGCTGGCCACCGACGGGTACGGCAACGCCCAGCGCGAGGACGACTGGCAGCCGACCGTCGGCGCCGACCTCGCCGAACTCGCCGCCGGGCACGGGCGGGACTGGTTCGCCGCCCAGCTGCCGCTCTGGGCCGAGCTGTGCGCCTCGGGCGCGGGCAGTGGCGACGACACCTCGATCGCGCTGCTGCTGCACCGGGGGGTGGGCTCGTGGACCCGCTGATCGCCCCGGGGCAGCGGCTGCGGCTGCTCGGCAGTGGTGCCACCGTGACGGTGGGGCGCCGGATCGGCGCGGGCGGGCAGGGGGTGGTGCACGTCGTCGCACTGGGGGAGGCGTCGTTCGCGGTCAAGTGGTTCCGGCCGAGTCTGCGCCAGGAGGGGTTCCGCGCCTGTATCGAGGCGCTGGTGCGGCGCGGCCGCCCGCCGCACGGCGCGTTCGTGTGGCCGATCGACCTGGTGGAGGCGGCGGACGCCGGGCCCGAGGGCTTCGGGTACCTGATGCGGCTGGTCGAGCCGCGCTTCGTGCCGATCCCGCAGGTGCTCAACGAGCGCCAGCAGCCGTCCTTCCGGGTGCTGGCGACGATCGGGCGCGAACTCGTGGAGGCGATGGCCGCGTTGCACGCGACGGGGCTCTGCTACCGGGACTTCAGCTTCGGCAACGTCTGGGTGGATCCGGCGACCGCGCAGATCGCGGTGCTGGACAACGACAACATCGGCAGCGAGGGCGGCGAGGTCTTCGTCAAGGGGACGGGCCGGTTCATGGCGCCGGAGATCCTGCGCGACGAGGCGCTGCCCTCCACGGTGACGGACCTGCACTCCCTGGCCGTCCTGCTCTTCTTCGTGCTGGTGCACGGCCATCCGCTGCTGGGGGCACGGGTCGACTCCTCCTACACCTGGGAGGGGGGCGGTCACCTGACCGAACTGGAGCTGCTGCTGGAGCACTTCGGCCGCAGCCCGCTCTTCGTCTTCGACCCGGCCGACGCGGCGAACCGCCCGGTTCCGGGGGACCGGATGCTGGTGTGGTGGTCGCTCTACCCGGAGTTCGTACGCCAGGTCTTCACCCGCGCCTTCACGGTCGGGCTGCGGGACGCGAGCCTGGGCGGCCGCGTCACCGAGGGGGTGTGGCGGCGGGCGCTGCTGCGGCTGCACGACAGCGTCTGGGCCTGCCCGCGCTGCGGCGCGGAGGTGTTCCACGACCCCGACCGCCCCGGCAGCCCCTGCTGGGCCTGCCGACTGCCGCTGCCCGTCCCGCCGTTGCTGCACCTGCCGAACGGGCGCGAGCTCGTGCTGGGCGAGGGTGCGGAGGTGACCGACCATCACCTGGCGGGTGGGCGCGGTCAGCCGACGGTCCTCGGGCGGGTCGAGCCGCACCCGGGCCGCCCGGGGCGGGTGGTGCTGCGCAACGTCGGCGACCGGGCGTGGCGGGTGGCGCCGGACGGGGAGACGCTCAAGGCCGTCCACCCCGGCCAGCGGCTCGGGGTGCGGCCGATGGGCGTGGACTTCGGCCCGGCACGCGGCTGGATCACGGCCGGTGAGGCCTGACGCGAGGCGCGTCGGTCAGGGTGGCGGTCAGCTCGGCGGGCGGCGCACCAGGTGCGCGAAGACCACCACGTTGCCCAGGTAGCCCTGCCCGGCCCGGTAGCCGCCGCCGCAGGTGATCAGCCGCAAGGCGGCCAGCGGCGTCGGACCGTAGACCTGGTTGTCGGGGAAGTGGTCCTTGTCGAAGACCCGGACCTGGTCGACCAGGAACACCGCCGTGCGCCGGTCGGCGCGGACCACGTCCACGGTGTCGCCGCGGGAGAGCGAGCCGAGGGCGTAGAAGACGGCGGGTCCGTGCGCGTTGTCCACGTGGCCCGCGATGATCGCGGGCCCGGCGCTGCCGGGGGCGGTGCCGTCCGCGTACCAGCCGGCGAGGTTCCTGCGGCCCTCCGGCGGCGGGACCAGCCGCCCGGCGCGGTCCAGGGAGAGGGAGGCCAGCGGCGCGTCGACCCCGATGGAGGGGATGCGCACCCGCAACGGCGTCGCGGCCGGCAGCGGGGGAGCGGGACGGTCCTGGTCCGCGTACCAGTAGACGCCGTTGGCGTTGTCGGCCGCGCTCGCGTCCGGCTGCGGCGGGCCGCCGCCGAGCCCACGGCCGGCGATCACCAGGCCGAGGACCAGGACGGCGCGCGCCACCGACCGCCTGCTACCGAGCATCCACCCCTCCTTCGTGCGGCGGTCTCAGTTCGCGCCGCCGCGACGGCGGCTCAGGAACAGGGCGCCGCCGGCGAGCCCGGCCAGGCCCAGGCCCACGGCCACCTGCGTGGTGCTGCCCGGGTCGATGCTGCCGCCGACACCGGTGTGGACGGGACCGTGCGGGTGGCGGTTGTCGTCGTGACGGCCGTCGTCGTGGCGGCTGTGGACCTCGACCTCGCCGCGGAAGGTGGACAGCGAGGTGTTGGACTCCTTGCAGGCGCCGGAGACGCTGTAGGAGCCCGGTTTGACGTCCGAGCTGATCGTCGCCGCCCCGGAGAAGAAGCCCGGCTGGCCGGGCATCGGGTGGACCCGGACCGCCGTCACGAAGGCCATCGAGGAGACGAGCGTGGGGTCCGGCGTGCCGAAGAAGGAGGCGCTGCAGTTGACCACCAGGCCCACGGTGCGGCCGGGGGTCACGTTCTCCGGACTGATGGAGATGTCCGCGCCGTTCACCCCGTTCGCGGGCACGGCGGGCTTCACGGGCGAGGCGGGCGTCCCGGAGGATGCGACGGCGGCCGGGGCGAGAGCGAGTATCGGGGCGCAGGCCAGCGCGAGGGCGGCACCGGCGGACACGGCGAGCGGGGGGATCCTGTGCGGCATGCGGAGCATCCGGCACCTCCGGGCGTCGGGTGCGGACCTCGGGCGCCGGGCCCGGGGTGCGGGGGGACACACCGCGACTGTCTCGACCGGGAGTGTCACCGTCCGTATGCGTCTTGTAGCGTTCCGGTCATACAATTAATTCGAAAGAAGTAGTGGTGGGGGGTGGGGGTCGACCGGTTTACTCTCCCTCATGACCTCTCTTGATCATGGCGGCATTGTCGCGCGCGCGGCGGACCTGGTGACCGCGAACTACGTCTTCCCCGGAATCGGCGAGAAGATCGCGGCCGATCTGCGCGCCGCCGCCGCGGCCGGCCGGTACGCCGCCGCCGAGGGTCCCGAGGAGCTCGGCCGACTGGTCACCGAGGACCTGCAGGCCGCCAACGGCGACAAGCACCTGCGCCTGGCCTTCCACGCGGAGGTCGTCCCGGACGGCAAGGACGCCGCCGCCGAGCAGATGTTCCTCAAGCGCGCCGCCGAGTCCTGCGGCGGCGTGCCGCGCTTCGAGCTGCTGGAGGGCGGTGTCGCGGTCGTCGAGTTCGCGCCGATGCTGTTCCCGCTCGCGCTCTCCGCCGACTCCGTCACCGCCGTGATGACCCTCGCGGCGCAGGCCCGCGGCCTGATCCTGGACCTGCGCGGCAACCTGGGCGGTGACCCGTACACGGCGCAGTACGTCTGCAGCTACCTCTTCGACGAGCCGACGCACCTCAACACCCAGTTCTGGCGGGACGGCGACGCGGGCGACACGGAGGAGCAGTCCTGGACCCTGCCGCACGTCCCCGGTCGCCGGCTCGGCCGGGACAAGCCCGTCGCCGTGCTGACCAGCGGCCGCACCTTCTCGGGCGGCGAGGAACTCACCTACAACCTCCAGCAGTCCGGCCGCGCCGTCGTCGTCGGCGAGCGCACGGGCGGCGGCGCCCACCCGCGCAACGGCTGGACGCTCCACCCGCACCTGGAACTGACCGTCCCGGTGGGCCGTTCGGTCAACCCCACCAGCGGCACCAGCTGGGAGGGCGTGGGCATCGCCCCGGACATCGACGTCCCGGCGGAGCAGGCGCTGGAGCGCGCCGTGCAGGAGCTACTCGCCCGGCTCGGCTGACCGGGCAGGGCGGGGCTGACCGAGTACGGCGGGGCTGACCGAGCAGGGCGGGGCTGACCGGGTACGGCGGGGGAACAACCGCGGCGGTTCGGCGGTTCGCTCGATCATGAAGGCAATCGTGTACGAGCGCAGCGGTGGTTCCGACGTCCTCGCCCTGGTCGACGACCGCCCGGTCCCGGAGCCGGGCCCGGGCGAGGTCCGGGTCAAGGTGGCCCTGTCCGGGGTCAACCCGACCGACTGGAAGGCCCGTTCGGGCGGTGGCTTCGGTGCCGGCGCCCGGCAGGTGCCGAACCAGGACGGCGCCGGCGTCGTGGACGCGGTCGGCGCGGGCGTGGACGCGGCACGGATCGGCGAGCGCGTGTGGATCTGGGAGGCCGCCTGGCAGCGTCCCGACGGCACGGCGCAGGAGTACGTCGTGCTCCCGGCCCGCCAGGCCGTCGCCCTGCCCGGGCACGCCTCCCTGGAGCTCGGTGCGAGCCTCGGCATCCCCGCGATGACCGCGCACCGCGCGCTCACCCTCGGCGCGGACTTCCCCGCGCGGCTCGCGCCCGGCGCGCTGGCCGGCCGCACGGTGCTGGTCGCGGGCGGCGCGGGCGCGGTCGGCAACGCCGCGATCCAGCTCGCTCGCTGGGCGGGCGCGACGGTCCTCACCACCGTCAGCGGCCCCGAGAAGGCCGCGCTCGCACGGGCGGCCGGAGCCCACCACGTCGTGGACTACCGCGCGCAGGACGCCGCGACGGTGGTCCGGGCGACGGCACCCGACGGGGTCGACCTGGTCGTGGAGGTCGCCCCGACGGCCAACACCGCCCTGGACCTCGCGGTGCTCGCCCCCGGTGGCACCGTGGCCTTCTACGCGGACGGCAGCGGCCCGGAGCTGACGATCCCGGTGCGCGACTCGATGGTCCGCAACCTGCGGTGGCTCGGCATCCTCGTCTACACGATCCCGGACGCGGCCAAGCTGGACGCGGTCGCCGCGATCGGCGACGCGGTGGCGGCGGGCGCGCTCCGCGGCGGCGAGGACGCGGGCCTGCCCTGGCACCGCTTCCCGCTGGAGCGGACGGCCGAGGCCCACGACGCCGTCCAGAGCGGCACGGTGGGCAAGGTCCTGATCGAGCTGTAGTCGCGGGCACGTCAGGCGGCGCAGCCGCCAGGGGCGCGGGGCTCTGCCGATGTGCGGCTCCTCCCCAGCCTTCGGCTGGGAGGCGCCCCTGCGCCCATGTGGCGGAGGGCCGATCAGCAGGGCCTCGCGCCTCTGGCGGCTGCGCTCAGCCGAATTCCGCGTTGAAGCGCGACAGCAGCTGCGCCAGCGTCGCGAGATCGCCCTCCGCCCACGTCGACAGCCGCTCGTGGAAGGTCTCCCGGCGCTGCGCCCGCGCGGCGAGGACCCGGGTGACCCCCTCGGGCGTCAACTCCAGCAGGTGGGCGCGGCCGTCCTCCGGATCGGGGCGGCGGGTGACCAGGCCGAGTGTCTCCAGGCACGTCAGCTGTCGCCCCGCAGTCGCCTTGCCGATGTGGAAGTACGCGGCCAGCTCGCTCGGACGGCTCGCACCCGCCTCGTCCAGCCGGACCAGGAAGGCGTAGTGGCCGGGCTCCAGGCCCGGGTGGACGGCCTCGGCCAGCTCGTGGGAGAGAGCCCGCCCACGACGGAACAGCACACCGAGCTCCTGCTCGATCTCCTCGACAGCCCTGCTCACCGTGCCGCCCGCCTTCCGTCCTCGACCGCCGTCCCGTCCTGCGCCGTCAGCGCGTCGCGCCGACAGTATCCTGCGCGGACGCGGCGCCACCCGCCGCCACGGGGCCGGTGGAGCTCCGCAGCGGGACCTCCTTGATGAACAGGATCGCCAGCGTCGCCAGCGCCGCGAACGGCGCCGCGTAGAGGAAGACGTCCGCGATCCCGTGGCCGATCGACTCCTCGACGACGCCGCGCACCGGGACCGGCAGCGTCGACAGCTTCGGCACGCCGCCGTCGCCGGCCGCACCGTGAATGCCGAGCCTGGCCAGGCCGTCCTCGGTGTAACGGGTGACCTTCGTGGACATCAGCGAGCCGAGCGCGGAGACGCCCACCGCGCCGCCCAGGGTCCGCATGAACGCGACGGCCGCGCTGGCCGCGCCCATCTCCTCGGCGCGGACCTGGTTCTGCACCGACAGCACCAGGTTCTGCATCGTCATGCCGAGGCCGGAGCCGATCAGGAACATGTCCAGCGCCAGCAGCCAGTAGTCGGTGTGCGCGCGGACGGTGCCCATCAGGGCGACCCCGACGACGGTCAGCACCCCGCCGAGGACGAGGATCGCCTTCCAGCGGCCGGTTCGGGTGATGACCCGGCCGGACAGCATCGAGACCAGGGCGAGGCCGAGGATCATCGGCAGCGTCATGATGCCCGCCATCGTCGGCGAGTTGTCGCGGGCCAGCTGGAAGAACTGGCTGAGGAAGGTGGTGGCCGAGTACATGGCCACGCCGATCAGCAGCGAGGCGGTGACCGCCAGGGCGATCGTGCGGCTGCGGAACAGGTGCAGCGGAATGATCGGCTCGCTCGCCCGCCTCTCCGCGAGCAGGAACAGCACGCCGAGGAGCACCGCGCCGCCGACCATGACGGCGGTCTGCCAGGAGGCCCACGCGTACTTGTCTCCCGCGAAGGAGACCCAGACCAGCAGCAGCGAGACCGCGGCGGTGACCAGGCCGGCGCCCAGCCAGTCGACCTTCACCTCGCGCCGGGTGACCGGCAGGTGCAGCGTCTTCTGCAGCACGATCAGTGCGACGACCGCGAACGGCACGCCGACGTAGAAGCACCAGCGCCAGCCGAGCCAGGAGGTGTCCACGATCGCCCCGCCCACCAGCGGGCCGCCGATGGTGCCGAGGGCGAAGACGCCGCCCATGTAGCCGGAGTACCGGCCGCGCTCACGCGGCGGGACCATGGTGGCCAGGATCGTCTGGGTCAGCGCGGTGAGCGCGCCCGCGCCGATGCCCTGCACCGCACGCGCGGCGATCAGCATGCCCGCGCTCTGCGACAGGCCCGCGACGGCCGAGCCGACGACGTAGATCACCAGACCGATCTGGATCAGCAGCTTCTTGCTCATCAGGTCGGCGAGCTTGCCCCAGATCGGCGTGGAGACGGTCATCGCGAGCAGGGTCGCGGTGATCACCCAGGTGTAGGCGGTCTGGCTGGCGTGCAGGTCGGCGATGATCGTCGGCAGCGCGTTGGAGACGATCGTGGAGGACAGGATCGCGACGAACAGGCCCAGCAGCAGGCCGGTCAGCGACTCCATGATCTGGCGGTGGCTCATGGGCTGTCCGGCGGCCACGGGTTGGCGTCCCGAATGCTTGGACACGGCGGTCTTCTCTCTCACGCGTGGGTGGTCTTGCAGTGACTGCGTCCCAGCTGGGACTGGAAGCTGTGGTGGAGGCGACCCAGCAGGTCCGACAGCAGCGCGACGTCCTCGTCGCTCCACTCCTGCAGCACCGGCTCGATCGCCTCCGCGGCGCGGGCCATCGCGGCCTCGTGACGGCGGACGCCGTCGGGGGTGATCGCGAGCAGGGAGGACCGGCGGTCCTCGGGGTTCGGCCGCCGCTCGACGCAGCCCTCCGCGGTCAGGTCCGCGACGAGCCGGCTGACGACGGAGAGGTCGAGATCGGCCTCGTCGGCGAGGTCCCGCAGCCGGGACGGCCCCGTCCGGTGCAGGATCGCCAGCACCAGCACGCCGGCACTGCGCCCGCGCTCGCGCTCCGGGAGGTCGCGCTTGACGCGCCGGAGCAGCGCCTTGATCGCACCGAGGTTGCTCACGAGTCGGACCCGGTCGGCACGTGCGGAGGCGGTTGCCATGGGAACCCCTTTGATTGCCCAGGGCAACTATATGCCTATTGATTGGTTAAAGCAACTAGTTGCACTCACCGCGCCCCCAGCGGCTGCGTGGCTGCCCCCCAGTGGCTGCGCCGACCAGGGAGGTGCCTACTGCCCCAGGTGCAGGAAGGCCCGCTTCACCGCGTTGTCCAACGCCTCCCGCTCGTACGGCCACTCGCCCGCCGCCAGCGCCTCGTCGACCGGCACCCCCGCCGCGTGCAGCGCCCTGCACTGCGCCGCGACCGCGGCGATCGCGTCGCGCTGGGAGCGGACGAAGGACGCGTCCGTGGTCTCCCCGTGGCCGGGGACGTAGCGGGTGGCCGGGCCGGCGAGGGCGAGCGCCGCGTCGAGGGTGGGGGCCCATTCGAGCGGGAAGGAGTCGGGGCCGAAGGCCGGATCGCCGCTGACCTCCAGGAGGTCGCCCATCAGCAGCACGTCCGCGTCCGGGACGTGGAGGACCAGGTCACCGTCGGTGTGGCCGCGGCCGACCTGGCGCATCCGCACCACGCGCCCGTCGCCGAGGTCGAGGTCGTGCGCGCCGTGGACCGCGTTCTCGGGGACGTACTCCTCCAGCTCGGCCATCCTGGCCCGCCACTTCTCGCTCTTCGCGGTGACGGACGCCTTGAACGCCAGCGCCTCGGGGTCGGTCGCGGCACCGCGCAGCTCGGCGATCATCTCCGCGCTGCCCCAGAACTGCGCCGGCGGGACCTGCCGGGGCGCGGCGAACTCCGCGTTGCCCCAGACGTGGTCGAAGTGCACGTGGGTGTTGACGACCCAGCGCACCGGCGCGGCCGAGACCTCCCGCAGGTGCTCGCGCAGCTCCCGCGCCTCGGCGAGGCTGCACCGGGTGTCGACCACCATCAGGCCGTCCGCCCCGGCGACGGCCGTGACCGTCACGTCGCAGGGGTTGTAGCGGCGTTGGAAGACCCGGTCCGCGACCTCGGCCCAGCCGTCCGTCGCGTCGGTCATGTCTGTTCCCCCTCGACCACAGGAAAGCGCTTCGGCGCCACTGTAGCGAGGACGATCACCGCGAGAGCGGCTGCTGCCGCCGCGCCGAGGTAGACGTGGCCGACGGCGCTCGCGAGGGCGTGGCGCAGGTAGTCCGTGGCCGCACCGCTCAGGCCGCCGTCGTGGAGCAGCGCGGAGGCGGTCTTGTCCAGGCCCTGCGGCAGCGCGCCGCGCAGGGAGGCGGGGGCGGAGTGGAGGCGGCCGGTCAGCGTCGCGTTGGCGATCACCGCGAAGAGCACGCCGCCCACGCTCTGGCCGACCTGGCGGCAGAACAGGACGGAGGCGGTCGCGGTGCCGCGCTCGTGCCAGGGCACGCTGCCCTGCACGCCGATGATCAGCGGCAGCTGGAACAGTCCGAGCCCGGCGCCGAGCAGCAGCATCAGCAGCGCGGGCTGCCAGGCAGGGCCGCGGTAGGGGAGGAGCGGGAAGACGGCCAGCAGCAGCGTGCCGACGACCGCGCCGATCAGCGCGGTGTTCCGGAAGCCGATCCGGCGGTAGACGCGGTTGGAGAGCGCGGCCGATATCGGCCAGCTGATCGTCCAGACCGAGAGGACGAAGCCCGCTGCCACGGGGGAGAGGCCGAGCACCGACTGCGCGTACGTCGGCAGGAAGACCATCGGGGCGATCATCAGCACGCCGAGAAATCCCAGTGCCAGGCTGACCCCGGCGATCACGCGCCGCCGCCAGACCCACCCCGGCATGATCGGCTCCTCGGCGCGGCGCTCCTGCAGGAAGGTCGCGACGCCCGCCGCGACCGAGCCGGCGAAGCAGGCGAGGCTCGGCGCGGAGAGCCACGGCCAGGCGACGCCGCCCTGCACCAGGGCGAAGAGCAGCAGGCCGGTGGTCAGGAACAGGCCGACCGCGCCCGCCCAGTCGATCCGGGCCCGCTTGCGCCGGTCCACCTGGGCCTCGCGCAGGTGGCGCTGGATCAGCACCAGCGCGAAGATCCCGACGGGGAGGTTGATCAGGAAGATCCAGCGCCAGCTGGCGTAGCCGGCCAGCAGGCCGCCGACGGCCGGGCCGAGGACGGCGGACGCGGCCCACACCGTGGAGAGCGCCGCCTGGATCTTCGGACGGCGCTCCAGCGGGTAGAGGTCGGCGGCGAGAGTCTGCACCGTCCCCTGGATCGCGCCGCCGCCCAGCCCCTGCACCAGCCGGAACGCGATCAGCGCGCCCATCGACCAGGCGCCCGCGCACAGCAGTGAGCCGATCAGGAAGACCGTCGACCCGATCAGCAGCACCGGCTTGCGCCCGCGCGCGTCGGCGAGCCTGCCGTAGATCGGCAGGGTGACGGTGACCGCGAGCAGGTAGCCGGAGAAGAGCCAGGAGAAGTAGCTGAAGCCGCCGAGTTCGCCGACGATCTGCGGCACGGCGGTCGACACGCAGGCGGAGTCGAGGGCGACGAGCGCCATCGAGAGCATCAGCGCCGCGACGACGAGCCGGCGGCGGGCCGCCACGGTTCCGTCGGCCGCGGTTCCCTCGGCCGCGGTTCCCTCGGCCACGGGGCTTTCGGCCGCGGGGCTTTCGAGCACGGGGCTCTCGGCCCCGGCGTCCGCGGGGCCGGGCGGCGTGGGCCCGCCGCTGTCGCAGTGCGGGCCCCCGCCGGAGCCTGCCGCTCTGCCGGTGTCGCCGCCTCTCCCCGTCCCGTCCCCTACGGCCATGGCCGATCACTCTCCCCTGCGTCCACTCACCCGCCGCGCCGGAACCACACTCTCACGGGGTGGTTCCGGCGCGGCCAGCGGTTTTCCGGTCGGAAGGGACGTTCTCGGGCGTGCTGACGGGCCGTCATGCTGTGGTGTGGGTCACTCCACGGGAGCCCGCTGGGCGCCGATCTGCGCCCAGCCCTCCGGTACGACATCCTCCGAGACGACGTCGGCGCCCGCGGTCGCCTCCGCGGCGACCGCGTAGTCCGGGACCGGGGCGGACCGCTCGCGGCGGATCGTGCGGCGCAGTCGCGACCCCAGCCGCTGCAGCGGCCCGGTCAGCAGGCGGCCGACGACGACCACGGCGCCGCCCGCGACGCAGTCGAGCAGGTAGTGGTTGGCGGTGCCCATCACCACGACCAGGATCAGCGCGGGGTAGAGCAGGCCGAGGACGCGGACCCAGCGGCGCCGTGCGTGGCGGTGGATCAGCAGGCCGCACCAGAGCGCCCAGCCGAAGTGCAGGCTGGGGAACGCGGCGAAGTCGTTCGTCATCGCCCCGAGGCCCTGCGGCGCACTGCCGCTGCCGCCCCACCAGCCGATGTCGGAGTGCTGGGCCATGATGTCGAGGAAGCCGTCGGGGTCGGTCAGCAGGCGCGGCGGGGCGGTCGGGAAGAAGACGAAGCCGACCAGCCCGAGGGCCGTGGCCAGCACCAGCCAGGTGCGGGCGTAGGCGTAGTGGGCGCGGCGGCTGCGGAACATCCAGACCAGCACCAGCGGCGTGATCGCGTAGTGGAGGCTGGCGTAGACGAAGTCCGCCGGGACGCCGAGCCAGGCGTGCTCGGAGAAGAGGCGGTTGAGCCAGTGCTCGGGCTCGGCGTGCAGGTGGCGCTCGGTGCGCAGCAGCATCTCGCCGTGCTCGCGGGCCACGGACTCCTTTCCGTGCACCAGCAGGCGGCTTCCGTCGTAAGCTGCGTACACGAGCAGTACGAGTTCCAGGCCCCACTGGCGGGGCTTCCAGCGCGCCATGCGTCGTAGCAGGCCCCGCCGGCCGGGATCGGGCGGCAGCCGCGATGGCGGGTTCTGCGGGTCGGCCGGGGGGGTGGAGTCGTCGGCGGTGCCGACCTCGCCCTGGGCCACGGTGCCTGCCATAAGTCGAGTTCCCCCCGCGTGTTCACCTGATGGACACCGCCTACCGTACGCCGTACGTTAGGTGCTCGCGCAACCCGGCCCCCGGATCGGGCAGACTGGCAGAACCATGAACCACTTCGCCCTGCCCGGCGGCGCCGGAATCGATCTTGCTCGCTTTCCCGTCGACGCACGCGACCGCCTCCGCGCCTGGGATGCGTCCGACGACTATCTGCTGCAGCACTTGGCTGACGCCGAAGTGGCACTCGATCGTTCCCCGGACGGTTCCGCGGGGAGCCTGGTGATCCTCGGCGACCGCTGGGGAGCGCTCGCCACCGCCCTGTCCGCGCACGCGCCGGTGCAGATCACCGACTCCTGGCTCGCGCAGCGGGCGACCGCGGCCAACCTCGCCCGCAACGGACGCCCGGCGGACGCGGTGCGACTGCTCTCCAGCCGGGACCGGCCCCCGGCGCGGGTGGACGTGCTGCTGGTGCGGGTTCCGAAGAGCCTCGCGCTGCTGGAGGACCAGCTGCTGCGGCTCGCCCCGGCCGTCCACCCGGGCACGGTGGTGGTCGGCACCGGCATGGTGACCGAGATCCACACCTCGACGCTGGAACTGTTCGAGCGCGTCCTCGGCCCGACGCGCACCTCACTGGCCCGCCGCAAGGCCCGGCTGATCTTCTGCACGCCCGACCCGGACGTCCTCGCCGCCCGCCCGGCGAATCCGTGGCCCCAGCAGTACCCGTTCCCCTCGGACGTCCCCGGCGCGGGCGCGCTGCTGGCCGGCCGGACCGTCACCAACCACGCGGGCATCTTCTCGGCCGAACGGCTGGACATCGGCACCCGCTTCTTCCTGGAGCACCTGCCCACCCCGGCCGACGGGCACCACGTGGTGGACCTCGGCTGCGGCAACGGCGTCCTCGGCCTGGCCGCCGCCCTGGCCGCGCCCGGCGCGGAGCTGACCTTCCTCGACGAGTCCTTCGGTGCGGTCGCCTCCGCCGAACAGACCTTCCGCGCCAACGCGGACCCCGCCACCAAGGCCCATTTCACCGTCGCGGACGGCGCGAGCGGCCTGGCCCCCGGCTCGGTGGACCTGGTCCTCAACAACCCGCCCTTCCACAGCTACCAGGCCGCCACGGACGCCACCGCCCACCGCATGTTCGCCGACGCCAAGCGCGCCCTGCGCCAGGGCGGCGAGCTGTGGGTCGTCGGCAACCGGCATCTGGGCTACCACGTCCGACTGGACCGCGTCTTCGGCAACTGCCGCACGGTCGTGGGCAATCCCAAGTTCGTCGTGCTGCGGGCGGTCAAGCGCTGACAGTCACCGCTCACAGGTACTGACTGTGTGTCATGTGCCGGTTATCCTCGGGCGTGTGGGGGCCGGAGGAGGGGAGCGCGGTGGGCGCCTTGCTGCTCGGGTGCGAGGCCGAGGATCTGATGCGGTTGCGGGTGGCCATCTCCCCGCTGCGCAACCTCGTCGACGCCCTGCACGATGGTCCGCGCGCCGACGGCGGTGTGTCGCGGGCGCGTTGGTGGAACGACGTGCGGCGCAACGTGCCCGCCAGGGCGCTGCCGCTGGTGGAGATGATCAACGCGCATCCACGGTTCGTGCCCCTGCCGCTGGTGCCGCTCGCTGCGGGTGAGGAGCTGTCCACCGAGCTGGACGCGCTGGAGGCGACCGCGCCCGAACGGATCGGCGCCGAGGTCGAGCTGTACCTGACCCGGGCCCGCCTGCCGAAGGCGCCGGGTGAGCTGCTGCGCCTGCAGGACGGCGGCCGCCGGGAGGTTCGGCAGCTGGCCGAGGCGCTGCGCGCGGTGTTCGACGTGGCCCTCGCGGAGAGCTGGCCGACGATGCGCGCAGTGCTGCGGCGCGACGTCGCGGGGCTGCGGCAGCGGGCGGACCTGCTGGGCCTCGGGCCGGCGGTCGGCTCGCTGCACGACGGGGTCCACTGGAGTGGTCCCGAGCGGGCGCTGGAGGTGCGGCTGCCGGGCTTCCCCGGCGAGTCCCGGGTGGAGCTGGGCGGGCGCGGCCTGGTGCTGATGCCCAGCCTGTTCGGGCTGGACCAGGCCCTGCCGATCCTCGATCCGAGCCGTCAGCCGACGCTGAACTATCCGGTGCGGGTCGCCTCGGCCCCTCGACGCGACGACGGGGGCGCCGGTGACGGCCTGGCCGCGCTGATCGGCGCGGGCCGGGCCCGCGCGCTGCGTGCCATCGGCGCGGTCGGCGCCGGTTGCACCACCGGGGAGCTGGCCGGCCGACTCGGGGTGAGCGCGCCGACCGCCTCGCAGCACGCGCTCGCGCTGCGCAACGCGGACCTGATCGCCACCGTGCGCGAGGGCCGGCGGGTGCGGCACCTGCTCACCGACCTCGGCGACGCGCTGCTGTGTGCGAACCCGGCCGGGCGGGTGGGCGCGCGGGCCCGGAGCTTTAGGCCCTCCGCCTAAAGGCTGGCATCCGTGGTCATCACGGTGTCACGCTGCTGCCGCATCCTCTCGGAGCCTTGTGACGGCGTCCGGAGGCGGGGTCCGGCACCGGGGACCGGATCCCGTCTCCGCGGCGCGCTCGGGATTCCCTGGGCCGCGAGGTCGATTCCGGGGGCTCTCGGTCGACGCTCAGGTGGCAGGCGGGAACGCACCCGTCGCCGCCCACTTTGGAGCCGACCATGCCGCGTTACCTTTCGCTGATCCGCATCGACGAGCAGGACA
Source organism: Streptacidiphilus sp. MAP12-33 (assembly GCF_041261265.1). Taxonomy (NCBI): domain Bacteria; kingdom Bacillati; phylum Actinomycetota; class Actinomycetes; order Kitasatosporales; family Streptomycetaceae; genus Streptacidiphilus; species Streptacidiphilus sp. MAP12-33. The sequence goes on along the minus strand of NZ_JBGCCA010000032.1, from coordinate 6,544 downwards.
GCCCCCGTGCCTTCGCCTCGCCCGAGTCCCAGCAGGCCATCGGCGCGCTGTTCAAGGAGATCACCGAGGCGGGCGTGATGCTGGAGACCGCCGGGCTGACCCCGACCGCCGCCGGCGCCACCGTCACCTGGGCGGGCGGAAAGCTGTCCGTCACCGACGGCCCGTTCGCGGAGGCCAAGGAGGTGGTCGGCGGCTACGCCCTGATGCAGTGCCGGGACCGCGCCGAGGCGCTGGAGTGGACGCGGCGCTTCCTCTCCTGCCATGACGCGGGCGTCACGGTCACCGCGGAGGTGCGGGAGATCAAGGAGGGGTAGGCCGAGGGGCAGGCGGGCCCCGCCGGTATTGGACGAGGTGTCACCCTCTGATCCATGATCGACACGGTCGGCGACGTGACCGCCCGACCAGCTTCGTCCGATACCCCGGGGGACCACCGTGACCAGCACCGCACCGCAACCGCCCTACCGGCTCGACGTCCACGGCACCGACCAGCACGGCGAGAACGCCGCCCTGCGCGAACGCGGGCCGGTGGCCCGGGTGGAGCTGCCGGGCGGGATAGCCGCCTGGGCCGTCACCGGGCACGACGAACTCCAGTCCCTGCTCGGCGACCCGCGCGTGGGCAAGAACCCGGGCAACTGGCGGGCCCTGCAGGAGGGGCAGGTGCCCGAGGGCTGGCCGCTGCTCGGAATGATCACGATTCCGGGCATGACCTCGGCCGACGGTGAGGACCACCGGCGGCTGCGCAGTCTGGTCAGCCAGGGTTTCACCCCGCGCCGGGTGGAGGCGCTGCGGCCGCACGTCGAGGCGGTCGTGGCGGAGCTGCTGCGGCACCTGGAGCGGCTCGCGCCCGGCCCGGTGGACCTGCGGGAGCACTTCGCCTATCCGCTGCCGATGCGGGTGATCGGCGAACTGCTGGGCATCCCCGAGGAGTTGCGTGACGAGCTGCACGCGCACTCGGGGGTGCTGGTGCGCAGCTCCGCGACCGCGCAGGAGGCCGTCGCGGCCCAGCGCGGCATGGTCGCGCTGCTCGGCCGGGTCGCCGCGGAGCGGCGGGCCAACCCCGGCGACGACCTGACCAGCGATCTGCTCGCCGCGCGCGAGGCCGACGACCGGCTGAGCGAGCAGGAGGTCGTCGGCACCATGATGCTGATGTTCATCGCGGGCCACGCGACCACGCTGAACCTGATCACGAACGCGGTCCGCGCGCTGACCGCCTTCCCCGAGCAGCGCGACGCGGCCGTGGCGGGCACGGTCGCGTGGTCGGCGGTGGTCGAGGAGACGCTGCGCTACGACTCGCCGGTCGCGCACTTCCCGATGCGCTTCGCCCTGGACGACATCGAGATCGGCGACGTCGTGATCAAGCGTGGCGACGGCATCCTCGCCTCCTACGCCGCCGTCGGCCGCGACCCGCGCCGGCACGAGGACGCGGACCGCTTCGACGCCACCCGCACGCCCAACCGGCACCTCGCCCTGGGCCACGGCCTGCACTTCTGCCTGGGCGCGCCGCTGGCCCGGCTGGAGGCGGAGGTGGCGCTGCGCGAGCTCTACGGCCGCTTCCCGGGCCTTGCGGCCGTGGGGGAGACGACCCCGATCGCCTCGTTCGTCAGCAACAGCGTGCAGGCCCTGCCGGTGGCACTCAAGGGCTGAGCTCGCGGGTTGATCGCACGGGCTGAGGTTGCGGACTGAGCTCGCGGGCGCCGGGGTGACGGAGGTCTCGCGGACGCGGTTTTGCACCTTGTTGCATAACCGCGTCCGCGGCCCCTACCGTGGTGGCGACACCGGACGTGTGACCGGACGTGTGCGAGGAGACGCCGTGACCGCCTACCCCCACCTGCTGAGCCCCCTGGACCTGGGCTTCACCACCCTGCCCAACCGGGTGCTGATGGGCTCCCTGCACGTCGGCCTGGAGGAGGCCCCGGACGGCTTCGCGCGGATGGCCGAGTTCTACGCCACCCGCGTGCGCGGCGGCGTCGGCCTCATCGTCACCGGCGGCATCTCCCCGAACGACGCCGGACGCCCCTTCGAGGGCGGTGCCAAGATGAGCACCGAGGCGGAGGCCGCCCAGCACCGCGTCATCACCGACGCCGTCCACGCGGCCGGTGGGAAGATCGCCATGCAGATCCTCCACTTCGGCCGCTACGCCTACCACCCGCAGCTGGTCGCCCCGAGCGCGATCCAGGCGCCGATCAGCCCCTTCGTGCCGAACGAGCTCAGCGACGCAGAGGTCGAGCAGACGGTGGAGGACTTCGTCCGCGCCGCCGAGCTGGCCAAGCTGGCCGGCTACGACGGCGTCGAGATCATGGGCTCCGAGGGCTACCTGATCAACGAGTTCATCGCGGCGCCGACGAACCACCGCACCGACCGCTGGGGCGGCAGCTACGAGAACCGGATGCGCTTCCCCGTCGAGATCGTGCGCCGGGTGCGCGAGCGCGTCGGCACCGACTTCATCATCGTCTACCGCCTCTCCATGCTGGACCTGGTGCCCGGCGGCTCGACCTTCGGGGAGGTCGTCGAACTCGGCAAGGCCGTCGAGGCGGCCGGGGCGACCATCATCAACACCGGCATCGGCTGGCACGAGGCGCGCATCCCCACCATCGCCACCTCCGTGCCGCGCGGCGCCTACACCTGGGTGACGAAGAAGCTGATGGGCCAGGTGTCCGTTCCGCTGGTCACCAGCAACCGCATCAACACCCCCGAGCTGGCCGAGGAGCTGCTCGCCTCGGGCGTCGCCGACATGGTCTCCATGGCCCGCCCGCTGCTGGCCGACCCGGAGTTCGTCAACAAGGCCGCCGCGGGCACCCCGCAGGGCATCAACACCTGCATCGGCTGCAACCAGGCCTGCCTGGACCACACCTTCAGCCTCAAGATCGCCTCCTGCCTGGTCAACCCGCGCGCCTGCCACGAGACCGAGCTGGTGCTCTCGCCGACCCGGCTGCGCAAGCGCGTCGCCGTCGTCGGCGCCGGTCCGGCGGGCCTGGCCTGCGCCGTCTCCGCAGCCGAGCGCGGCCACGCGGTCACCCTCTTCGACGCCGCCGACGCCGTCGGCGGCCAGCTCAACCTCGCCCGCCGCGTGCCCGGCAAGGAGGAGTTCGACGAGACGCTGCGCTACTTCCGCCACCAGCTCGACACCTTGGGCGTGGAGGTGAGGCTCTCCACCCGCGTCGACGCGGACTTCCTGACGGCGGCGGGCTACGACGAGGTCGTCGTGGCCACCGGCGTCACCCCGCGCACCCCGGAGATCGACGGCGTCGACCACGCCAGCGTCGTCAGCTACGTGGACGTGCTGAACGGCTCCGCGACGGTCGGCGAGCGCGTGGCCGTCCTCGGTGCGGGCGGCATCGGCTTCGACGTCGCGGAGTTCCTCACCGACCCGGGTGAGCAGGCGAGCCTGGACCCGGCCGTCTTCTTCGCCCAGTGGGGCGTCGACACCGCGCACACGACGCCCGGCGGCCTCACCGCCCCGGTCCGCAGCGCGTCCCCGCGTCGCGTGACGCTGCTTCAGCGCAAGACCAGCAAGCCGGGCGCGGGACTGGGCAAGACCACCGGCTGGATCCACCGCGCGGAGCTGAAGCACCGCGGCGTCGAGACCGTCGCGGGCGCCACCTATCGGCGCATCGACGACGCCGGCCTGCACATCGCCGTCGACGGCGCGGACCGGCTGATCGAGGTCGACACCGTCGTCCTGTGCACCGGCCAGGAGCCCCAGCGCGCGCTCCACACGGAGCTGCTGGACCGCGGCGTCAAGGCCCACCTGATCGGCGGCGCGGAGATAGCGGCCGAGCTCGACGCCAAGCGCGCCATCGACCAGGGCACCCGCCTCGCCGCCACGCTCTGACCCTCGCCCTTCGGCTGCCTGGTACCGCCCGACCCTGGACAGGCACCGGCAGCCGGAGGCCGCGGTCCGTCACCAGTCGGCCACCCCGTAGTCCTTGAGGAAGACCCCGGCCACGGGGTGGCCCGCCTCGCCCCGCACGATCGGGTCGTAGACCCGGGCCGCGCCGTCGACGACGTCCAGTGGGGGCCGGAAGCCGCGGGCCGCCTCGTAGGCCTTCTTGGGCGCCGGGTTCTCGTCGGTGATCCAACCCGTGTCCACGGCGCACATGTGGACGCCCTCGCGGGCCAGCTCCTCGGCGCTGGTGCGGGTCAGCATGTTGAGCGCGGCTTTGGCCATGTTGGTGTGGGGATGCCGGGCCGTCTTGTTGCGCACCGCGAACCGGCCCTCCACGGCCGTGACGTTGACGATGTAGCGCGCCGGATGCGGAGAGGCCAGCAGCAGCGGTAGCAGGCGGTCGCAGAGCAGTGCCGGGGCGACGGAGTTGACCAGCTGCGTCTCCAGCACCTCGGCCGGGTCCAGCGCACCGAGCCGGACCGACCAGGAGTTCTCGGCCGCGAGGTCGGGCAGGAGCCCGGCCTCGTCGGTCTGCGGCAGTGACGACGGCAGTGGCGCGGACGGGCCGGGGTGGTGCCGCCCGGACTCCAGCCCGGCCGTGGGCCAGGCCGGTGACAGCGCCGGCATGGGCCGGAACCCGGGCGCCGGACGCAGCCGCGCGCGCAGCGCGTCCGGCAGCGGTGCCAGCTCCTGCTCCGCCAGCCGCGCGTAGGACTCCGGCGGCCGACGCAGCGTCTGCGCCGCGTTGTTGACCAGGATGTCCAGCGGCCGCCCCTCGGTGCGCAGTTGCTCGCAGAGGCCGAGCACCTGGCGCGGGTCGCGCAGGTCGATCCCGACGACGGTCAGCCGGTCCAGCCACGCGTCGCTGCTCGGCGCGGCCTGGAAGCGGCGCAGGGTGTCGTGCGGGAAGCGGCTGGTCACGATCAGCTCGGCGCCGTCGCGCAGCAGCATCAGCGCCAGCTGGAAGCCGATCTTCACCCGGCCACCGGTCAGCAGCACGCGCCGCCCGGTCAGGTCGGTGCTCAGGCCGCGGCGCGTGGCGTTGTCGGCCGCGCAGGCGGGGCAGAGCAGATGGTAGAAGCCGTCGACCTGTCGGTACGGCGACTTGCAGACGTAGCAGAGCCGGGGCTTGACGAACTCACCGACGGAGCCCGGACGCTGCGGCAGCGCCAACGGCGCGTCCTCGCGCCGATCCGCGGCTCCCATGACGGTCGCCCCCGCCAGCGCTGCGTCGGCCTCCCGACGTTCGGCCCGCAGTTGCCGACGCCGGCCGTTGCGCCCTTGCCAGACGAAGGACGCGGCCAGGTCCTCCGCCTGCCTGCGTCGCACGTCGGCGGGAGGAAGCGCGCACAGGCGACCCACCAGCCGCTCGTAGGTGGCGAATTCCTCGTCCGAGATACCGAATGACTGTGTGTCCTGCACCGCCCAACCCCCAACTCTCCTGGTGGAACCCCTGAAACGCACGTCAGCCTAGTGGCGGCCGAGCGCGCACATCGAACGGATTTTCGCGGCATCACGGCCTCGACGCGGGAGGGGCACGATGCCGGACGAACTGACGGTGCAGGGTCTGCGCTCCCTCCTGCACCTGCTGCCTCCGGCCGAGGCAGCGCTCATCCGCGAGCGGCTCGGTGTCCCGGCGAGCGGCCCCGTCGGGCCGACGAGCACGCACCACGAGGGCCGCACGCCGCGCGAACCGCCGGGGCTGCGCAGCGATGTCCTCGGCGCCGAGCGAACTGCGGGGGACCCGACGGCAGGCGAACTCGTCCATCGGCTTCGGTCCGCGCGAGGGCGGCGCCGACTGGTCAGGGCGCGCGCGGTGGTCGGTCAACTGCGGAGCGCGGACTGGCCGGTGGTCGTCCGAGCCCATGCGGCAGGGCCACTGCCGGGCATCGGCCGCTGGGCGCCGGCGGAACGCCTCGACTGCCCGGGGGAGTTGCGGGGGCCGGATTGGAACCGGCGTGTCCGCCTCAGCCGGGCGCGCGCCTGCCGCTGCGCTGCGCCCGGGCAGTGGCCGTCGTCCTGACGCCCGGCCGCTTGATCGTACGACGAACCCCGCGTCCCGGGGTGGGGCGCGGGGTCCGGTGGTGCGGTGGGGTGAGGGGGGTCAGCCCTTGCGGGCGTTGATCTCGTCGGTGAGCTGCGGCAGGACGGCGAACAGGTCGCCGACGACGCCGTAGTCGGCGAGCTCGAAGATCGGCGCCTCGGGGTCCTTGTTGACCGCGACGATGGTCTTGGAGGTCTGCATGCCCGCACGGTGCTGGATCGCGCCGGAGATCCCGTTGGCGATGTACAGCTGCGGGGAGACCTGCTTGCCGGTCTGCCCGACCTGGTTGGAGTGCGGGTACCAGCCGGCGTCGACCGCGGCACGCGAGGCACCCACGGCCGCGCCGAGGGAGTCCGCGAGGGCCTCGACCACACCGAAGCCCTCGGCCGCACCCACCCCACGCCCACCGGAGACCACGATCGCGGCCTCGGTCAGCTCCGGACGACCCGACGAGACCCGCGGCGTCCGCGAGGTGACCCTCGTGCCCGACGCCAGCGGGGAGAACTCCACCGTCACGGCCTCGACCGCACCCGCGGCCGCGGCCGGCTCCGGCGAGGTCGCGTTCGGCTTCACGGTGATCACCGCGACGCCGCGCGAGACCCGCGACTGGACGG
>NZ_JBGCCA010000031.1:0-121983 GCF_041261265.1 Streptacidiphilus sp. MAP12-33 | reverse complement strand
GGCGAAGCTGAGAACTTAAGCGCCAGTAAACGGCGGTGGTAACTATAACCATCCTAAGGTAGCGAAATTCCTTGTCGGGTAAGTTCCGACCTGCACGAATGGCGTAACGACTTCTCGACTGTCTCAACCACAGGCCCGGTGAAATTGCATTACGAGTAAAGATGCTCGTTTCGCGCAGCAGGACGGAAAGACCCCGGGACCTTTACTACAGCTTGATATTGGTGTTCGGTTCGGCTTGTGTAGGATAGGTGGGAGACTTTGAAGCAGCAACGCCAGTTGTTGTGGAGTCGACGTTGAAATACCACTCTGGTCGTGCTGGATGTCTAACCTGGGTCCGTGATCCGGATCAGGGACAGTGTCTGGTGGGTAGTTTAACTGGGGCGGTTGCCTCCTAAAATGTAACGGAGGCGCCCAAAGGTTCCCTCAGCCTGGTTGGCAATCAGGTGTTGAGTGTAAGTGCACAAGGGAGCTTGACTGTGAGACCGACGGGTCGAGCAGGTGCGAAAGCAGGGACTAGTGATCCGGCGGTGGCTTGTGGAAGCGCCGTCGCTCAACGGATAAAAGGTACCCCGGGGATAACAGGCTGATCTTCCCCAAGAGTCCATATCGACGGGATGGTTTGGCACCTCGATGTCGGCTCGTCGCATCCTGGGGCTGGAGTAGGTCCCAAGGGTTGGGCTGTTCGCCCATTAAAGCGGTACGCGAGCTGGGTTTAGAACGTCGTGAGACAGTTCGGTCCCTATCCGCTGCGCGCGTTGGAGTATTGAGAAGGGCTGTCCCTAGTACGAGAGGACCGGGACGGACGAACCTCTGGTGTGCCAGTTGTCCTGCCAAGGGCATGGCTGGTTGGCTACGTTCGGGAGGGATAACCGCTGAAAGCATCTAAGCGGGAAGCCTGCTTCGAGATGAGTACTCCCACCCACTTGATGGGGTAAGGCTCCCAGTAGACGACTGGGTTGATAGGCCGGATGTGGAAGCCCTGTGAGGGGTGGAGCTGACCGGTACTAATAGGCCGAGGGCTTGTCCATAGCTGCTACGCGTCCACTGTGCTGTTCTGAGACAGCGACCAAGAACGATCGCATGATCTCATCGTGTTTCGGTGGTCATAGCGTGAGGGAAACGCCCGGTTACATTCCGAACCCGGAAGCTAAGCCTCACAGCGCCGATGGTACTGCAGGGGGGACCCTGTGGGAGAGTAGGACGCCGCCGAACAACTATTACAGTGAAGCCCCCTGACCTCCGGTCAGGGGGCTTCACTGCGTTCCGGGTCAGACGAACCCGCAAAGAAGGTGACCGAAAAGACTGAGGCCCGGACGACGCTCGCGCGTCATCCGGGCCTCAGTTGGGGTCAGGCGGTCGCCGGAGGGGGCGGGGTGTCGAAGGGCGGCGGGGGAGTAACGCCGCCGAAGGGGATGCCGGCCTCCTCGGCCAGGTGAATGTCGAGGCTCTCGCGGCGGATGCGGCGGTCGATGTAGTGCAGCGCCTGCGCCAGCGGCGTGAGGGGGAGGGTCAGCAGGTTGACCAGCATGCCCACCGGCATCGTCACGGCGACGATCACGAGCTCGGTGATGAGCATGTGCTTCGCGGCCGCCGGGTCGCTTGTATCCACCGAGCCGGTGGTGCCGCTCAGGCCGAGCGCACCGACGTAGAAGATGCTGAGGATCTGGTTGACCGCGTACCCGATGCCGAGTCCGATGAGGCCGGACAGGAACGTGACGCCGAGTGCTCGGCCCCAGGAACCCTGGTTCAGCTGCCAGGCGCGCTTGACCGCTTCGACGGGGTTCTTGCCCTCGAGAACGACCGTGGCACTCAGCGGGGTGAGCTGGATGCTCGCGTAGATCGCCCAGACGACGGCCGCCAGGCAGAACACGAAGCCGAGCAGCCCGACCGCCGCGGCCGCACCCGAGCCGGAGACGGCGAAGGCGAGCAGCACGATGATGCCCACGACGAGCAGCATCGGACCCGCGCAGATCAGCTGCATGAGCAGCATGGCCCCGATGAGGCGCCAGATGTACGGGGTGGACTCGGAGGCGATCTGGCGGAAGCGCACCCGACGGCCGACCACCGCGTGCCGCAGCGTGGCGACGCTGCTCAGGGTGGCGGCGATGTAGGTGGCCTCGTAGGTGACGAACGCGAGCAGCACGAGGCCGGCGAGCGCGAAGAGCACGTTCGTGATCTCGCTGCCGCTCGGGGTCCAGCCGGTGTCGCCGACGTGGTTGTGGATGTCGATGTAGAAGGCGTGGAGCGGGGACCACTCGACGGCGCCGAAGATCACGAACAACAGCACGCAGCCGAGTCCCGTGACGAGCGGGAGCCCGTAGACCGCCGTGAAGTTGTAGCGGATCGTTGCGAAGACCGCGTTGATGATCTCGCCGATGTCGAGGGGGCGCAGCGGTATGACGCCGGGCTTGGGCGCCACCGGGACGCGTCCCCACGGCTGGGGTCCGTTCGGGCCCCACGGGCCGCCGGGCGGCGGTCCATACGGCGGCGGGCCGCCTGCCGGTGGTCCCGGCGGAGTGGGCGGTTGCCACCAACCCCCGTTGCTGCTCATGGTTCTCGTGGTCCTTCGTCGGAGTGTCAGGAGCACTGAGCGTACGGCAGGGGGTGTCGGCTGGGCAGTGGCCTGCGTCAGGCCCCTGGGGCGGTGATGCGGAAACGTTGCGGCAGCTCGGCGGGGTGGTGACGTCCCGGCAGCAGGAGCATGTCGTGTTCGCCGAGCCCGGGCTGGGGCGCGTACTCGGCTGCGCCGACGGAGGCGAGGAGCGCGGCCAGTGGCGCGGGCGAGAGCGGTCCCAGGACGGCGCGATGGTCCGCAGTTGTCCACAGGCTGTGGACAGCGCGCTCGCCCCAGCGGGCGCGAGCCTGCTCCGGGGAGCGCAGCAGAGTGAGCGCGCGCAGCCCTTGTGCGGTTCCGTCAGCCATGAGCTGCGGCAATGTCGGGAACGGTGCCACCGCCGCGATGTCGTCGAGGACCAGCAGCGGGCCGGGAAGGGGCCGTTCGGAGCCGTTCTGCGGGGATGAGTGCCAGGCGCGTTGGACCACGTCGTCCACAAGTGCGGACAACAGCGGCATGGCGCTGTGGGCGACGGGCCCCGAGTCGCCGCCCGGCTCGCGCAGGCGCCCGTCTCCGGAGCGGCCGAGGACGTAGAGGCTGCCGGCGGTCCCGCCGGTGAGGAGTGCTTCCGGATCGAGCGCGGACTCGGGGCCGCCCGGTGTACAGGCCGCGAGGACGTGCAGCTCGGCGACGGCGCCGAGCGCGGCACGGACACGGCCCAGGGCCGCGTCCAGGGTGGGCGAGGCGTGGAGGAGGGCCGCCTGGAGCTGCCCGGCCCACGGCTCGTCACCGGACGCCACGTCCGCAGCCGTCGCCGCGGACTGCAGCACGGCGACGGCTTCCTGGCGCCCTCCGCCGGTACCGCTGCCGCTACCGTTGCCCGGCCCGTGGCCCGCAACGCTGCCCAGGCCGCCCGCCGAGCCACCGCCCGAGCCACCGCCCGAACCACCGGTCGCCCAGCGGGCGACGTGCCGGAACGGACGGCCGTCGAGTGCGGCGGCCCGGAGCCAGCAGCGCAGCAGCGTCTCCGCGAGCGCGCGGACCGCCTGCTCCTCCCGGTCCGCGACCGGACGGGCCGTCGGCAGTAGCAGCGCCCGGGCGCGCGCGGTCGCGACGACCGGCTCGGCGCACCCGCTGTGCGGTGCCCACCGTCCGCGCGGGGGTGGCGTGTCTCCGGCGTCCTCGTCGCCCTCGGTGGTGACGTGCTGCGGGTCGAAGCGCAGGGCCCGGCGATAGGGCGGACGGGTGTCCCAGAGGAAGGGGTCCGAGGTGACGACGACCAGCGGCCCGCTCTTCGTCTCGGCGATCACGCTGCTGACCAGCGCGCGCCGTGCGGCGCTGCCCGCCTCGGGCGCGAAGACGCACACGGTCCCGCTCGGCGGCATGGTGAACCGCGGCGTGGGGTTGCCGGAGCCGAACTGCCCGGCCCGAGCTCCTGCCCGTGCCCATCCGGCGGCGGTCGCTCCGCCGGGACGCGGCACGGTCGCGCTGGGGGGCGCCGCCGTCCAGGGAGAGGGAGGGGTAGAGGAAGGGGCAGAGGAAGGGGCAGAGGAAGGCGGGTGCGCCTGGCCGGGCGCGTGGAGGGCGGCTGAAGCAGCCTGGGACTCGGGGACGGTGCCGCTCCGTGCCGACCACGACGCGCGGTCCGCGCTGGCGCCCTGGTCGCCCGCGACAGGGACCGTGACCGGGGCGGGAAGCCGACCGGGCATGCCGACAGAGGCGCCTTCGCGCGGTCCGGGAGCCCGACGCGGGGGTGGAGGGACGGGCGCGTTGTGGGGCGCGGGGGCGGCCGGACCCGCGCCAGGGTGCGCTTCGCCCTCGTTCCAGGGCCGGTCCGGCTGCGTGGCGACGGTTGCCCGGCGCACCGCCGCGCTGTGCGCGGCCCTGCGCTTCGCGCGGGCGGTCGCGGCGGAGATCAGCAGCGTCAGGGCCACGGCGAGCAGGGCGAAGAAGGTGAGCCAGAAGGCGGCGGGCGACGGCAGGGAGCCGGCCGGAGTGCCGGGCCAGGCGCCCGGGAGGTCGTTGGGGGCGGTGGCCAGGTGCCGGATGGCAGGGGCGGTCGACAGGAACGGGAGCGGGTGGGGGAAGTGCCCGTGCGAGATGAGAGCGCCGAGGCCGGTGGCCCCCCAGACCAGGACGGTCGTGCCGAGCAGGACGGCCAGCAGACCGACGATCGCGCCGTCCGGCACGCCCCGGTCCGTCCGCCGCGGGGCTCCTGGCGGAGCGCCCGACGGCGAGGACGGGGACGGGGAGGACGGCGAGGAGGAGGACATCACGCCGCCGGGTCGTCCGCGAGCTGCTGGGAGGCGCGGGTGCGCTCAGCGATGGCGTCCTCGGTCATGGCGCGGTCGGTGTAGACGAGGGGCCGCTCGTGCTCGGTGATGATGTGCTTCACCACCTGCACGTTGCCGTTGACGTCCCAGACCGCGATGCCGGGCGACAGCGTCGGGATGATCTCCACGGCCCAGCGCGGCAACCCCAGCACCCGCCCGGTCGCCCGGGCCTCGTCGGTCTTCTGCATGTAGATGGTTCTGGTCGAGGCCATCTTCAGGATCGCCGACGCCTCCTTGGCCGCGGCGCCGTCGACCACGTCCGACAGGTGGTGCACGACCGCGATGAACGACAGACCGAGCCGGCGCCCGAACTTCAGCAGTCGCTGGAACAGCTGCGCGACGAACGGGGAGCTGATGATGTGCCAGGCCTCCTCGACCAGGAAGATGCGCTTCCTGCGGTCGGGGCGGATCCAGGTGTGCTCCAGCCAGACGCCGACGATCGCCATCAGGATCGGCATCGCGATCGAGTTGCGGTCGATGTGCGAGAGGTCGAAGACGATCAGCGGCGCGTCCAGGTCGATGCCGATCGTGGTCGGGCCGTCGAACATGCCGCGCAGGTCGCCGTCGACGAGCCGGTCCAGGACCAGGGCGACGTCCAGACCCCAGGTCTGGATCTCCTCCAGCGAGACGCCGAGCGCGTCGATCGAGTCGGTGTTGGGGGTGCGCAAGGAGTCGATGATGTCGCCCAGGACGGGCTGGCGGTCCGTCACGGTGGTGATGACGTGCGCGTGTGCCGCCTTGAGCGCGAAACCGGCGCGCTCCTCCAGGCTGCGCCCCATTGCGACCTCGATGATGGTGCGCAGCAGCGCCAGCTGCCCAGTCAGCGTGATGGCCGGGTCGAGCGGGTTGAGCTTGACGCCGCCGTCGAGGGCGGACATCGGGTCGAGCCGGATCGGCGTTATCCCCAAGGCGCGCGCGATGAGGTTCCACTCGCCGACGCCGTCCTCGCCCTGGGCGTCCAGGACGACGACCTGCCGGTCGCGGAAGCGCAGCTGGCGCAGCACGTACGTCTTCTCCAGCGCGGACTTGCCGTTGCCGGACTCGCCCAGCACCAGCCAGTGCGGGGCGGGCAGCTGCTGCCCGTAGAGCTGGAAGGGGTCGTAGACGTAGCCCTTGCCGCTGTAGACCTCACGGCCGATGATCACGCCGGAGTCGCCCAGGCCGGGGGCTGCCGTCGGCAGGTAGACGGCCTGGGCCTGGCCGGTGGAGGTGCGCACCGGCAGTCGGGTCGTCTCGTTCTTGCCGAAGAGAAAGCTGGTGAACCCCTCGGTGATGCCTCCGAGCGGTGCTGCCATGGCCGGCCTCCAGGGATGGTTCGGTGGTGCGGGTGGGGGTCAGCGGCGGATGCCGGTGGCGAAGGGGAGGGTGTTGACGAAGGCGCGGTGGTGTTCCCGGTCGCACCATTCCAGCTTGAGATAGCTCTTTCCGGCAGAGGCGCGAATGGTGCGCTTGTCGCGCGCCAGCGCTTCGGGGGAGCGCGAGCTGACGGTGATGTAGCCGACGAGGTTGACCCCGGCCGCGCCGGAGGCGAGGTCCTCGCCGCGCTGGTCGACGCGGCCGCTGTGGGCGAGGTCGCGCGGGTCGACGGTCCGGTTCATCTTGGCGGCGCGGCTGGCCTCGGCCTCGTCGTTGGTCTTCTCCGTCAGCATCCGCTCGATGGCGACGTCGGTGGGTTCGAGGTCCATGCAGACGGCGACGGTGCGGATCACGTCGGGGGTGTGCACCAGCAGCGGCGCGAGGAAGTTGACGCCGACGGGGGTCAGCGGCCACTCCTTGACCCACGCGGTCGCGTGGCACCAGGGCTCGCGGGTGACCGACTCGCGGGTCTTGGCCTGGAGGTAGTTGGGGTTGGTGGCGTCCAGCTCGGCGGGCCAGGCGTTGCGCTTGGACATGGCCTGGATGTGGTCGATCTGGTGGTCCGGGTCGTACATCGAGTGCAGCAGCGCGGCGAGGCGGGCCTGTCCGAGTGGCTGGCGGACGCGGATGTCGGCCTCGGCGAGGCGGGCGCAGATGTCGGTCAGCTCGCGGGCCATGACGGCGGCCAGGCCCTCGTCGCCGCGGGCGCGGCTGTGCGCGGTGCGGCCCATCGCCTGCGCCTCGGCGGCGAGCTCGCGGGTGTAGGGCATGCAGGCGACCAGGTAGGCGCGGTGCTGCTCGGAGGAGGTGGAGACCATCGCCTGGAGCTGCTCGTAGGAATCCTTGAGCCACTGCGGGGAGGCCTCGTCGCCGCGGCGGGAGACGTCCTTGGCGTGCGCGTCGGGGTCGGCGGGGAGGGTGCGGGCGAGCATCTGCAGGCGCGTCACGAAGCCGTCGCCGTTGGCGACGTGGCGCAGCAGCGTGCCGAACCGTTCCACCAGGGCCTCCTGGTCCTCGCTGTCGCGCAGGCCGACGCCGGGGCCCTCGATCTCGATGGCGGCGGTGACGGTGCGACGGTCGAGGTGGAGCAGCACGGCGACCTCGTCCGGCCCAAAGGGAGCGGCGAGCCAGCGGATCCGGCCGATGCCGGGCGGCGGGCCGACCTCGACCTCGTCCCCGGCGAGCCGGGTACCGGCCTCCATCGCGGAGGAGCGGTAGCCGGCGGCGGGGGAGCGGGAGATCCGCTTGTAGCTGCGGTTGATCTCCGCCCACTTGTAGATCGTCCGCTTGCGGTAGGGCAGGTAGACGACCGCGAAGCCGAGCATCGGGAACCCGATCAGGCCGATCAGCCGGATGAGGAGGATCGGGACGAGGATGCCCCACATCATGCCGAGGAAGGCGCAGAAGATGATCAGGAAGACCTCGCCGCCCTCGCGGTTCCGCCCGATCACCGCGTTCGGCTTGGCCTTGCCGATGAGGTAGGTGCGCCGGTACTGCCCGACGGGTGGGGTGGTCACGGCTGGCTTCCGCCTCCCTTGGCGAACGTGCTGGTGGTACGGGTGCCACGGGCCGCGTCCGGGCTGCCGCCCTGCGCGGGCGGGGCCGCAGGGGCGGGCGCGGCGGCGGTCCGGGTCGAGTGCGCGGCGATGCCCGGCGTCACGCTCCCTCCGGCGCCGGCCCCGCCGCCGGTGTTGCCTCCGCCGCCCTCGCCGTCACGGCCGGCGTGGGTGCTGATGCCCTGCTTCATGAAGTTCGCGGGACCGTTGACGACGGCTCGTCCGGCGCTGACCGCTTGGGCGCGGGCGCGGCGCATGGCGACCATGTCGTCGCCGAAGCCCGGCACGAAGCGGTAGATGACGGAGCTGGCGAAGATGGACAGGACCAGGATCGCCACACCGGAGGCCACGGTCGCGAACGCGTCGTTGGCCCCCGAGGAGGAGGCGATGGCGCCGGCCAGCCCGAGCACTATCACGATCACGGGCTTGATGAGGATCACGGCGATCATCAGGCCCGCCCAGCGGCGGACGTGCTTCCACAGCTGCTTGTCGACCATCCCGGCGTAGACGACGGTGCCGAGCAGCGCCCCGACGTAGAGCATCGCGGCCCGGACGAACATCTCCAGCCACACGACGGCGGCGGCGAGGATCGCGACGAGGCTCACCAGCACGAGGATGATCGGGCCACCGCCGAGTTTCCCCGAGGTCAGGGTGTCGGCGAAGGTGCCGAGATAGGTGGCGGTGTCGGTCTTCGTTCCGGCGGCGATGCCCTGGGTGATGCCGTCGGTGGCACTGACGACGGTGTAGAGGATCAGCGGGGTGAACGCGGAGGCGAGGACGGTGAGCCACAGGAACCCGATGGCCTCGCCGAAGGCGGTGTGCAGCGGGATGCCGCGCGCGGCGCGCTTGATGACGGCGAGGAGCCAGAGCAGCAGCGTCAGGAAGGTCGCCGCGGCGAAGACGATGGCGTACTGCTTGAGGAAGGCGGCGTTGGTGAAGTCGACGTTGGTGGTGCTGTCGATCCCGTCGGAGAGCCGGCGGACGATCCAGGCGGCGGCGTTGGCGCAGCTGTTCGCGAGCGACTGGACCGGGTCGAGGGAGGGCGGAACGGGGGACGTGTTGGTGTTGTGGCCCTGTTCGCAGAAGGACTTGGCGAACCCGATCAGCCCATTGCAGTTCGCGGTTGCCGATGGCGCGGGCGATGGACTGATTGGCGCGGCCTTGGCGACGCCCGCCAACACCAGCGTCTGAACGGTCGCCATGCCGGCGGCCAGCGAGACGGTTCTACGCAGGTCAACGGGCATAGCGAAACCCTCCGAACTGGGTGGCAGCGTTGGCGATCGTGGTGAAGTCGGAGACTTTCTGATTGCCGCTCACCGGCGTAGGCCCGTCAACCTGAGAGTAGGCGATGACCTTCCAGTCGCCACTGGCCCAATGCAGCCGAAGCGTCATGGTGAACCAGAACTCGGTGACGGGCTGCGTGGAACCCTGCCCCGCCAAACCGATGAGTCCGCTGGTCCAGATTTCGACCGTGGCGTTGTCTGTGGAGTAGGCATCCAGTTTTGTGCCGACCGGGTCAGGGCGGCAGACGAACACCAAACCGTTGGGAGCCTTGCCGTTGTTCAAGCCGAGCTTGTTGGCCTGAGCCCCGTACGACGCATCGAACTGGGTCTGCATGGCGGCAGCGACCGAGGGATCCACAACGGTCGACACGATCGCGTGGCGCGACTGCGTCGCGAACATGTCGCTGGAGCCGAGGGCGACCGAGTAGTTCGCGGCGGCGCTCTGCGCGCCCTCGCTCGTGTGGGGGTACTGGACGGCGATGCCGTTGGCGGTCGTGGTGACCGGCTGGGTGCCCGTGGGGGTGGTGGGGGCGGACTGGGGGGCGCCGGCGTCGTTGGAGTGGGTGGGTGGGGTGCCCGCGGTGGAGGAGCCGTTGGTGCGGTTGATCACCGCGACCGCGACGACCAGCAGGAAGACCACGACGAACACCCCGCCCAGCGTCCGCAGGCGGCGGAAGCCGGGGGCCTGCGGCCCCATGGGCTGCTCGCCCGCCGGGAGGCGGGTACGCGTGTGCGGCTGGTCGTCGGACACGGACACGGCAGCAGCCCCCTTGGGACGAGGGTGGGCGGGCAGACGGGCAAGCGGGCGCACACCCCGGCAGGGGTGTGTGTCAACTCTGTCACCCGGACGGTGACCCGTGGGCGGGGATTCACCGAACCGGACTAGTCATTTCGGGCTAGTCCACCCGAAGTGGACAGCAGAAACGGGATTCAGACGACTAATCAGATCGCCATCCCATAGACAATGGTGAAGAGCGTCCCCAGTGAACCGATGATGAACACGCCGGTCAGCCCGGCGATGATCAGCCCTTTGCCCTGTTCCGCGCTGAACGTGTCGCGAAGCGCCGTCGCGCCGATCCGCTGCTTGGCGGCGCCCCAGATGGCGATCGCCAGACAGCCGAGGATGGCGACCGCCATCACGACCTCCACCATCGTCCGGGCCTGGTTGCCCAGATTGGCGAACGGGCCCCAGTTGGGCGCGATGCCTCCGATGATGGTGTTGATATCACCCTTGCCAGCACTGAGATACACAGCAATCACCCACCTGATCATCATTCAAAGCCCAGCGCCCGGCCGTGGCGAAGGGCCCAGCCCTATTCTTGGCCAGATCCGATGTCGACTTGGCCACTTCTGGAAGGTTCCCTGCCGAGGCTCTGGTCACAACTGCCACGATGGGGCTCGATCGTGCGTCGAGATCGTGCGTCGAGTCCTGCCGTACGTCGCTCGGTCGACCCTACCGCTTACTGTCTGTATCACCGGTGATTGCCATCAGCAACGCTCTCACCGACACTGACAGCTGACACCACACCAGCTGCCCGGTCCTGGAGGAGCCCTGATGGCGGGACGGCGCAAGGCCGCGCTGCTCGGCGGTGGGCTCGCGGCCGGGTTGGCCGGAGTGCTCGGTTCCTTCGTCATCGCCGTCATGATCACCGCGGGCAACCTCAACCAGGCCGCCGCGCAGGGCGCGACCACGCTCGCGCCCGGGACGGTGCCGACGGCGTACACGAGCCTGATCCAGCAGTGGGGCAATCTCTGCCCGGAACTGACGCCCCCTCTCCTCGCGGCGCAGCTCTACCAGGAGAGCGGCTTCTCGCCCACCGCCGTGAGCCCCGTCGGGGCGCAGGGGATAGCGCAGTTCATGCCCAGCACCTGGAAGATCTACGGCATCGACCCCACCCACACCCACACGCCCAGTGCGTGGGACCCGGCCGACGCGATCCCGTCCGCCGCCTCCTACGACTGCCAGCTCGCCAAGGACACCGCGAGCGTCCCCGGGAACCGCACCTCGAACATGCTCGCGGCGTACAACGCCGGCCCTTACGCGGTCATCGCCGCGGGCGGCGTGCCCCCGATCGCCGAGACGCAGCACTACGTCGAGAACATCAAGAAGCTCGCGCTCTCCTTCACGGCCGCGACCACCGTCTCCTTCTCCTCCCAGGCGGCCGGCGCGATCTACTTCGCGCAGAGCAAGCTCGGCACCCCCTATCTGTGGGGCGGCGAGGGCCTGGCCTCCCAGGGCTACCGCTTCGACTGCAGCGGCCTCACCCAGGCGGCGTACGCCAGCGTCGGGATCAAACTGCCGCGCGTGGCGGCCGACCAGTGGTACGCCGGACCGCACCCGAGCCGGGATCAGCTCCAGCCGGGCGACCTGGTGTTCTTCTCGCACGACCCGCACGACCCCTCGCAGATCCACCATGTCGGCATCTACGTCGGCGGCGGCTACATGATCAACGCGCCGCACACCGGCGCGGTCATCCGCTACGACTCCATCGACTCCGAGGGCGACTACTTCGGCGCCACCCGCGTCACCACCGACGGCGCCGCCGCGCTGCCGACGGTGCAGACCAACGGCACCATCGCCAACGGGCAGTGATCGAGTGTGATGGTTCTCGTGTGTCGGATGTGCTGTTCCAGTGAGCGAAGCGCAACATTCCGATAACTTCCGGGGTGAGCGGAACGGTTCGGGGCATTCGCTCCGTTGTGCCCGCTGTCAGGCGAGCACACTTGACCTTGGTGCAACGACGCAACGGGGGTTGCTCAACAGGTAAGGGCTGAGGCGCGGAGGTGTGCGGGGTGGTCACGCTACTGGCGGACGGCGGTGGCGGGGGGAGCCTCGACTGGTCGGTCGTGTCCGCGGTCAACGGGCTCGCGGCGGACCTGCCGCACGCCGTGGACAGCGCGCTCGCCTTCCTCGGCGAGTACGGCGTGCCGCTCGGCTCGGTCCTGCTGCTGCTGGCCGCTTGGGTGCGGGCGAGACGCGGCAAGGACGCCCCCGTCTCCGTGGCCGGCGTGCTGTGGGCGGGCCTCGCGGCAGGGCTGGCCCTGATGCTGAACCTGCCGGTCCGGGCGATCGTCCAACGGCCGCGGCCGTTCGTCTCCCACCCGGGGCAGTTGGACCTGCTGATGAGCCACCAGGCGAACGGGTCGTTCGCGAGTGACCACGCCACCTTCACGATGGCGGTGGCGATCGGGCTGATGCTGGTCAACCGGCGGCTGGGGCTCATCGGGATCGGACTGGCCTGCTTCGAGGGGTTCCTGCGGGTCTTCATGGGCGTGCACTACCCCTCGGACGTGCTGGGCGGCTACGCCCTCGGCACGGCGACGGTGCTGCTGCTCGCTCCGGTCGCGATGGCCGTGCTGACTCCGTTCACCCACGCCCTGACCCGCACCGCGCTCCGCCCGCTCGTCGCGGCTCCCGGACCGCGCCGCACGGTCGTCACGCGGAGCGGGTCGCCGACCACCGAAGAGCCCCCGCACGATCTCGCTGCGTAAGTCGCAGCTACGCCAGGGGCGCGGGGCCGCACATCGGCAGAGCCCCGTGCGCCCAGGTGGTGCGACTGGCCTATCGCGCAGAAGTCCCCGGGCCCCTGAAGAGCCGTTGCGCGGCTACGCCAGCGGCACGCCCTGGGGGAAGCGGAAGAGGCCGTTCGGGTCGTACGTGTGCTTGACCTGGCGCAGCCGGGTCGCGTTCGCGCCGTAGTAGGCCTGCTCCCAGCCGTGCAGCTGCGGGTCGATGTAGTTCTGGTAGGCCTCGCCGCTCGCGTACGGCCGCATGGCGTCCCAGGTGCCGTTGACCCACGACCAGCTGTGGGTCGCCGCCGTGCCGCCGGTCACTCCCGCGGGGTAGTCCGCGGAGTACTGGGCCAGGAAGAGCGCGTCGCGGTGGACGAACGCGGTGTCCCGCGCGCCGACGCGGTTGATCGCGCCGCCGAGGGCGTCGAAGGCGACCGCCGCGTGGCCGCCCTTCGGGGCGTAGCTGCGGTAGCGGGCGACCGCCGCGACGACAGCCGCCGCGCCCGCGCCGGTGAGGGGCTGGGTGAAGAAGTCCGAGCGGGCGCCGTAGGAGGAGCGGGCCACGCGGCCCGCGGGGCTGTGGCCGGGCAGTACCCCGTGCACGTGCGACTGGGCCTCGGAGTCGCCGGTGACGCCGCCCATCACCTGCATCGTCGTCAGGTACGACGCGCTGTGGAAGGACGCGCTCGACGGCCGCTCCGCCAGCCGGTCGACCAGATTGGCCAGCTCGGCGCGCGTCCCGCCGTACAGGTTGACCGTGGACTCGACCCGCAGCGTGCCGTCCCAGGAGGCGCTGATGTGCAGGTTGGCCCAGAGGTTGTCCTGCGCCTTGGGCGCCCATCGCTGCCAGGCCTCGATGGCCTGCCGCGCACGGGACCAGGGCCAGGACAGGAAGCCGTAGGCGCAGTCGTCGGCCGCGTGGGTGCGGAAGTCCAGGCGGGTGACCACGCCGAAGTTGCCGCCGCCGGCGCCCCGCAGCGCCCAGAACAGGTCCGGGTCCTGGCCGGCGCCGGGGCCGACCTCGCGGATCCTGCCGTCCGGTGTGACGATCTCCGCGCCGATGAGGTTGTCGCAGGTCAGGCCGTTGGCGCGGCCGGTCACGCCAACGCCTCCACCGAGGGTGAGGCCGCTGACGCCGACGCTCGGGCAGGAGCCGGCCGGGATCGTGCGGCCGGAGGCGGCGAGGCCGGTGTAGACGTCGATCAGCCGCGCGCCCGCGCCGATGCTGGCGGTGGCGCCGCCCGAGCGGACGGTGTTCATCCGGCCCACGTCGACGACCAGGCCGTTGCTGACGCTGGACCAGCCCGCGTAGCTGTGTCCGCCGTTGCGCGCCACGATCGGGACGCCCGCGCTGCGCGCGAAGGCGAGGCAGGTGGCCACGTCGTGGGCGGAGGCCGCGTAGGCGACGGCGGCCGGGCGCACCGTGTCGAAGCGTGGCTGGAAGAGCTCGGCCGCTTCGGCGTAGTCGGCCTGGCCTGGCCGGATCAGCCGGCCGGTGAGGTCGTGGGCCAGCGCGGCCCAGTCCGGCGCGCCGCCGGCGAGGGCCCGGCCCGTGCTCGTGGCCGCGCCGGTCGCGGTGCGACCGGACGCGGTCGCCGCGGCGGCGGTGCGGGTCTTCGCCCCGCACGCCGCAATGCCCACGCCGGCCGCGAGCGCGCCGCCGGCCCGCAGCAGGTTCCGGCGCGTGGTTCCCTGGTCGCCCATGCTGTTCCTTCTACCGCCCCAACGGATGGTTACGCGGGAGTAGACGTGCAATCGCCCCACAGGGTTGCACTCCCGCCCCGCGGGCTTCATGTCCGCAGGCGGCCACCTCGCCGCCGCCCTGCCCCCGACTGTCCTGTCCCGACTGTCCTGTCCCGACTGTCCCGCCCCGACTGTCCTGTCCTCGACTGTCCCGCCCCGACCTCCGCCGTGGAGTCCGCCCCGATGTCACGCCGTCGCGGTGGCGTGGTGCTCGTCGGCGTCCCGGCGGGCGCGCTCGCGCGAGCGCCGGGCCGGGGAGAACCACCCGCAACTGCAGCGGGCGAACGCGAACGCGCCTTTCTCCGTCACGGAAGTCAGGTGCTCCGGCGTTCCCTCGCTCCGCTGGTGCGGGAAGGCCTGCCGTGCGTCGGGGTTCACCCCACCACCGTAACCCGGACGGCCGTAACCTCCGCCGGGCTGCCTCGTTGGGCACACTGCGCGCACGCCACGCCGCGCACGCCGTGCCCAGGAGGACCGCATGTCTCGCCCGTACCGCCGCGCCGCACTTCCCACCGCCGCAGCCGCCACCGCGGTCGCCGCGGTGCTCGGCCTGGCCGCCTGCTCCGCCTCCTCCGGGCAGTCGGGCAGCAGCAGCGACGCCCAGGCGGTCAAGGTGAACCCGGCGGACGACCAGCTGGCCGCCGACCCGCTGGCGGCCGTGCGCGCCGCCGCCGACATCACCGGCCACAACGGCTCGATCCAGGACGTCACCACGCTGCACACCGTCGCCGCGAAGAAGCAGATGCTGCTGCACGGCACGGGGGTGTACGACTACTCCTCCCACCTGGGGCGGGTCGAGGTCACCGTCCCCGCCGGCAGCGGCACCGCCCCGGCGGGCAAGCTGACCGAGATCGTCAGCCCGGGCCTGGTCTACCTGCAGAACAGCGGAGCCAAGGTGCCCGCCGGCAAGTGGGTCAAGCTCTCCGTGCAGCAGTTGGGCGACGGCAACCTGGTGAGCAGCGGGGCCACCGATCCGGCCAGCGCGGCCGACGCCCTGCGCGGCGCCGAGACGGCCCAGCTGGTGGATTCGGCCACGGTGAACGGAGTCGTCCTCAAGCACTTCCGCGGCACGCTCGACCTCACCGCGGCGGCCAAGGCCACCGGCGGCCCCTCGAGCCAGGGCCTGGCGCTCGCCGCGCACACGTTCACGGTCAAGAAGGTGCCCTACGACGTCTGGCTCGACGAGCACGGCCGGATCAACAAGATCGTTGAGGTCTTCACCTTCGCGCAGGTCCCGGGCTCGACGGCCGCCAAGGACCAGGTGGTGGTTACCTCCACGAGCGTCTTCTCCGGCTTCGGCACGCCGGTGCAGGTCGCGGTGCCCTCGGACGCGGACATCGTGGCGCCGAGCGCGGCGGCGGGCAGCAAGTAAGAGCGCTCGCCTCATTCAAGAGCGCTGCTCGCCGCATCCAAGAGCAAAATGGCCCAGACGTGCCATGCACGCCCGGCACAGCGTGCTTACTCTGTAAGGAGTTGACTGTCCGTCGGCGGCAGGAGGTGGCACGCGTGGCTGCGGACGACCTGGTCGCCCTGGCGGAGATCGAGATGTACAGCGATCTCATCATCGCGGCGGCCGCCACCCCGGGTGACCGGCTGACGGCCGAGCGGATCGACACCATTCTCTGCGTCGAGCGGGACCCGGTGAGGAAACCCCGGGTCCCGCAGCAACGCGTCAGCGACGAGGATCTCCCGCAGAACGACTGATCAGGGCGGCCGGGGCAGGGCTGGCAGGTCAGGGCGGGCCGGGTCAGGAGCGCAGCAGGCGGGAGATCGCGGCGGTGGCCTCGGCCACCTTCTCCTCCGCCTCGGTCCCGCCCTTCTCCATCGCGTCCGCGACGCAGTGCCGCAGGTGCTCCTCCAGCAGGCTGAGCGCGAACGACTGGAGCGCCTTCGTGCTCGCGGAGACCTGGGTGAGGATGTCGATGCAGTAGGTGTCGTTCTCGACCATCCGCTGCAGGCCCCGGACCTGGCCCTCGATCCGGCGCAGTCGCTTGATGTGGTCGTCCTTGCGGGCGCTGTACCCGTGCGGCCCGCTGTGCTGGTGACTGTGCGGCTCTTGACTCTGTGCAGCCTCGGCGGCCAGGGCTTCCACGGCGTCCATACCCCCATGGTAGGTGGCGCGGACGCGATCCGGTCACGGGTGGATATCGAATGGCCGTGTGGTCGGCACTTGAAGGTGACCGGCGTGCCAGTACGTACGCAAGGATGATTTCCGTTGCTCCGTGGCGGCCCTCGCACCCCAGTGTGCGCAAAGTGCGGACGCAGCGCCTAGCATCGCTACGTCCGCCCCTGTAGTTCGGAGACTTTTGTGCGTATTCGTCTGACCCCTCGGGAGACGAGCTTCTATGACTTGTTCGCCTCTTCGGCGAGCAACCTCGTCAATGGCTCCAAGCTCCTGCTGGAGCTGCTGGGCGCCGATGTCTCCGCACGGGCGGAGATCGCCGACCGGATGCGTGCCGCCGAGCACGCGGGCGACGAGTTCACCCACGCGATCTTCCACCAGCTCAACTCGTCCTTCATCACCCCGTTCGACCGAGAGGACATCTACGCGCTGGCCTCCTCGCTCGACGACATCATGGACTTCATGGAGGAGGCCGTCGACTTGACGGTCCTCTACGAGGTCGATGCCCTGCCCAAGGGCGTCGAGCAGCAGATCGAGGTGCTGGCCCGGGCGGCGGAGCTGACGGCCGCGGCGATGCCGAACCTGCGGACGATGGACAACCTGACGGAGTACTGGATCGAGGTCAACCGGCTGGAGAACCAGGCCGACCAGATCCACCGCAAGCTGCTCGCGCGGCTCTTCAGTGGCGAGTACGAGGCCATCGAGGTGCTGAAGCTCAAGCAGATCGTCGACGTGCTGGAAGAGGCCGCCGACGCGTTCGAGCATGTGGCGAACACGGTGGAGACCATCGCCGTCAAGGAGTCCTGAACCGCTCGTGGACATCTTCGGACTGGTACTGGTCATCGCCGTCGCCTTCGGCTTCGCCTACACCAACGGCTTCCACGACTCCGCGAACGCGATCGCGACCTCGGTCTCGACGCGGGCGCTGACGCCCAAGGCCGCGCTGCTCATGGCGGCTGTGATGAACCTGCTCGGCGCGTTCCTCGGCGAGGGCGTGGCCAAGACGGTCAGCTCGGGGATCATCGAGACCCCGCACGGCAAGCAGGGGATGGTCATCCTGTGGGCCGCGCTGATCGGCGCGGTCGCCTGGAACCTGGTCACCTGGTACTTCGGCCTTCCCTCCTCCTCCACGCACGCACTGTTCGGCGGCATGATCGGCGCCGCGCTGGCCGGCGGGACCGAGGTCATCTGGTCGGGGGTCTGGGACAAGATCATCATTCCGATGATCACGTCCCCGATCGTCGGTCTGGTGCTGGGCTTCGCGGTGATGCTGGCGATCCTGTGGATCTTCCGGCGGGCCAACCCGCACAAGGCGAAGCGGAACTTCCGCATGGCCCAGACGGTCTCGGCGGCGGCGATGGCGCTCGGCCACGGTCTGCAGGACTCGCAGAAGACCATGGGCGTCGTGGTCCTGGCCCTGGTGATCTCCGGTCACCACACCGGCGACTCGATCCCCGTCTGGGTCAAGATCACCACGGCGCTGGTGCTGTCGCTCGGCACGTGGGCCGGCGGCTGGCGGATCATGCGGACGCTCGGCCGCAGGATCATCGAGCTGGACCCGCCGCAGGGCTTCGCCGCGGAGTCGGTGGCGGCGTCGATCCTCTACATCACCTCCTACGCGTTCAAGGTGCCGGTCTCCACGACCCACGTGATCACCTCGGCGATCATGGGCGTCGGCGCGACGAAGCGGGTGCGCGCGGTGCGGTGGGGCGTCGCCAAGAACATCGTGATGGGCTGGTTCATCACGCTCCCGGCGGCGGGTCTGGTCGCCGCCCTCGTCTACTGGCTCAGCTGGGCCATCGTCGGCTGACGCCCGGTTGCACCCCTGGGGGTGCCACCGGAGCAAGGTGCAACAGCGAAGGGTCCGACTCTCCCGAGGGAGGGTCGGACCCTTCGTCGTATGGCCTCCGCGGCGGCACCGCCTAGTAGCGCCGCGGAGGGGTCTGCGGGTTTACCCGAAGCGGCCGGAGATGTAGTCCTCGGTGGCCTGGACCGACGGGTTGGAGAAGATCTTCTCCGTCGAGTCGATCTCGATCAGCCGACCCGGCTGGCCCACGCCGGCCAGGTTGAAGAACGCCGTCCGGTCGCTGACACGCGCGGCCTGCTGCATGTTGTGGGTCACGATGACGATCGTGTACTGCTCCTTGAGCTGGCCGATCAGGTCCTCGATCGCGAGGGTGGAGATCGGGTCCAGCGCCGAGCACGGCTCGTCCATCAGCAGGACCTGCGGCTCGACCGCGATCGCGCGGGCGATGCAGAGGCGCTGCTGCTGACCGCCGGAGAGGCCGGCGCCCGGCTTGTCCAGGCGGTCCTTGACCTCGTTCCACAGGTTCGCGCCGCGCAGCGAGCGCTCGACGGCCTCGTCGACGACCTTCCTGTTGCGGACGCCGTTCAGCTTCAGGCCCGCGGCGACGTTCTCCTTGATGGACATCGTCGGGAACGGGTTCGGGCGCTGGAAGACCATGCCGACGGTGCGCCGGACGGCCACCGGGTCGATGCTCGAGCCGTAGAGGTTCTCGTCGTCGAGCATGACCTTGCCCTCGACGCGGGCGCCGGGGATGACCTCGTGCATGCGGTTCAGGGTCCGCAGGAAGGTCGACTTGCCGCAGCCGGACGGGCCGATGAAGGCCGTCACGGAGCGGGGCTCGATGACCATGGAGATGTCCTCCACGGCCCGGAAGTTGCCGTAGTACGCGTTCAGTCCGCTGACGTCGATGCGCTTGGCCATGATGTTCTTTCTTTCCTTCAAGTCTTCTGGATTCGGGATGCGCGCGTCAGCACGTCAGCGCGAGAGGCCCTTGGGCGCCTTCCAGCGGGCGATGCCGCGGGCGACCAGGTTGAGGACCATGACCAGCGCGATCAGGACCAGGGCACCGCCCCAGGCGCGGGCCTGGGACTGGTCGGTGCCGCGCGAGTACTCGGTCCACACGAAGAGCGGGAGCGAGGACTGCGGGTTGTTGAAAGGGTCCATGTTGATCGTGTCGGCGCCGAAGACCAGCATCAGGATCGGCGCGGTCTCGCCGACGATGCGGGCCACGGCCAGCATCACACCGGTGGTGATGCCGCCCAGGGCGGTCGGCAGCACGACACGGGTGATGGTGAGCCACTTCGGGACACCGAGGGCCAGGGAGGCCTCGCGCAGCTCGTTCGGGACGAGCTTGAGCATCTCCTCGGTGGAGCGCACGACCACCGGCAGCATCAGGATGGCCAGGGCCATCGAGCCGGCGAAGCCGGTGAACGGCATGTTGAGGATGATGATCCAGAAGGACAGGACGAACAGACCGGCCACGATGGACGGGACACCGGTCATGACGTCCACGAAGAAGCTGACCGCCTTGGAGAGCTTGTTGCCCCGGCCGTACTCGACCAGGTAGACGGCGGTCAGGATGCCGACCGGCGCCGCGAACAGGGCGGCCAGGCCGACCTGCTCCAGGGTCCCGATCAGGGCGTGGTAGAGGCCGCCGCCGTCCTGGTTGATCGCAATCCCGTTCATGGAGTGCGTCAGGAAGTTGGCGTTGATGACGCCGATGCCCTTGCTGATGGTCATCCACAGCACGGAGATCAGCGGCAGCAGGGCCAGCAGGAAGGCGACCCAGACCAGGCTGGTGGCCATGGTGTTCTTGGCGTGGCGGCGGCCCTCGACGGCGGTCGAGGCGACGTACTGGATGGCGACGAAGAGGATCGCGCCGATCAGGCACCACTGGAGCTTGCTGCTGAGGCCGAAGCCGGCGCCGATGGCGACGGCGAGCAGGACGGCCAGCACCAGGTTGGCGGCCGGCATCCAGCGCGGCAGGCGGCGCTCGGTCAGGGTGGAGCTCAGGGAGCGGGACGAGGTGGCGAGGCTGCTCATCAGGCGTCAGCTCCCGAGTATTCCTTGCGGCGGGCGATGATCAGGCGGGCGCCGCCGTTGACCAGCAGGGTGATCACGAACAGGACCAGACCGGCGGCGATGAGCGCGTCACGGCCGGTGCCCTGGGACTCGCCGAACTGGCTGGCGATGGTCTGGGCGATGGTCGAGCCCGCCGGGTCCAGGACGTGGAAGTTGATGACGTAGGACGGGGAGAGCACCGTCGCCACCGCCATCGTCTCGCCGAGCGCGCGGCCGAGGCCGAGCATCGAGGCGGAGATGATGCCGGAGCGGCCGAACGGGATCACCGCGGTGCGGACCATCTCCCAGCGGGTCGCGCCGAGCGCGAGCGCGGCCTCCTCGTGGGCCCGGGGCACCTGGAGGAAGATCTCGCGGGTCACCGCGGTGATGATCGGCAGGATCATGATGGCCAGGACCACGCCCACGGTGAACAGGCTGCGCGGCTGAGTGCCGGGCTCGTTCTGGTGGAAGATGAAGGTCCAGCCGAAGTACTGGTTCAGCCAGGCGTTGACGCCGATCATGTGCGGCACCAGGAAGAGCGCGCCCCACAGGCCGAAGACGATCGAGGGCACCGCGGCCAGCAGGTCGACGACGTAGCCGAGGCCCTGGGCGATGCGGCGCGGAGCGTAGTGCGAGATGAACAGCGCGATGCCGAGTGCGACCGGCACGGCGATGACCATCGCGATGAGCGCGCTGAGGACGGTGCCGAGGGCGATGGCGGCGATACCGAAGGTGATCGGGTCGGCCTGGGTCTGCCAGTCGGCGGTGGTGAGGAAGTTGCCGTGGTCGGCGCTGATCGCGCTGACGGCGCGGACGGTGAGGAAGGCCGCGATGGCGGCCATGATCACCAGGAGCAGGACGCCGCTGCCACTGGACGCGAACTTGAAGATCGCGTCACCGCGGCGGCCGGTCGAGCCGGCGTCGGACAACGACGAACGGCCCCGACGCGGCGAGGAGCCGGCGAGGTGGGGGGTGGGTGCCTGCGGGTTCTGGGATCCGCTCGGGGGAGCGCTGGTGTCGCGTGGGGTTTCCATGAGATCTCCGGTCTGGTGGCGCGGACCCGGGGAGGGCTGCGCCTGGCGGCGGTGCACCGGACGTGAGGGAGCGTTCGAGGCTCTGTGACGTGACATGCGGTGGGTTCTGTACCGGGCCCAGGGGGGCCGGCGTGGTCGCCGGCCCCCCTGGCCAGGTCTACTCAGGGCTCGCGCGGAGCGAGGACCTTAGGAGAGGGAGGAGATGGTGGTCTTGACCTGGGCCTGCAGGGAGGCCGGGAGCGCGAAGTAGCCGAGCGAGGCGACCGACTTCTGGCCCGCGTCCGAGGAGATGTAGTTCAGGAAGGCCTTCAGCGTCGGCAGGGACGACGCGGCGTTGCCCTTGTCGCAGGCGATCTCGTAGGTGACCAGGTCGATCGGGTAGGCGCCGTCGGCCTTGGTGGTGTAGACGGACTTCATGTCCAGCGCCAGGTCGGGGGCGGTGCCGAC
This sequence comes from Streptacidiphilus sp. MAP12-33, assembly GCF_041261265.1. Classification (NCBI taxonomy): domain Bacteria; kingdom Bacillati; phylum Actinomycetota; class Actinomycetes; order Kitasatosporales; family Streptomycetaceae; genus Streptacidiphilus; species Streptacidiphilus sp. MAP12-33. Next base: position 100,174 of record NZ_JBGCCA010000031.1, on the reverse strand, counting down.
GACCTTCGCGCCACCGACGGCCGCGGAGGCGGCGGCGGCGGAGACGGCGACCGGGGCGGAGGCGCCGGTGGCGACCGAGACGGTGGAGATGCTCTGCTGGGTCGCGTAGGACAGCTCGAAGTAGGAGATCGAGCCCTGGACCTGCTTGACCTGGGCCGCGAGACCGGCGGAGCCGTTGGCCGCCTGGCCGCCCTTGGCCGCCCACAGCTTGTTCGGGGCGAAGGTGTAGTCGGACGGGGCCGCGTCGGCCAGGTAGGTCGTGAAGTTGGCCGTGGTGCCCGAGCCGTCCGAACGGTGGAAGGTCTGGATCGGCAGGGAGGGCAGCGTGGCGGTCGGGTTCAGCGCCTTGATCGCCGGGTCGTCCCACTTGGTGATCTTGCCGGTGAAGATCTGGGCCAGGGTCTTCGCGTCGAGCACCAGGTTGGACACACCCGGCAGGTTGTAACCGATCGCGATGGGGCCACCGATCATCGGGATGTCGATGCCCTTGCCGCCGTTCTGGCAGGCGGTGCCGGTGGTCTTGGCGACGTCGGCCGGCTTGAGGGCGGCGTCGGAGCCCGCGAAGGCGACCTTGCCGGACTGGAACGAGGTGATGCCCGCGCCGGAACCGGTGGCCTGGTAGTTGATGGTCACGCCGGAGCAGGCGGCCTGGAAGTCCTTGACCCACTGGGTCATCGCGTTCGCCTGCGCGGTGGAGCCCGCGGCGAGCAGCTGGCCGGTGGCGCCGCTGCAGTCGATGCTGCTGGCGGCGGCGGCGGAGGAACCGGCGGCGGCCGGGCTGCTGCTGGAGTTGCTGGTGGTGTTGTTGTCGGAGCCGCACGCCGCGAGCGTCAGCGAGCTGACGACCGCAAGGGCGCCGATGGCGAGGGCCTTGGTGCGGCCGTTGCGCTGGAGCTTCACTTGGTGTCCCTTTCCTGGGTCCACTGCCGCGGGGAGGAGGGCGAGCAGTGGTTCTACGGGAGGAGGGCCGACGTTGGCCTCCGATGACACCGAAGTTAGGGAGACGAGGTGAAGCGTTTGGCCTGCGCAAATGAACGGAGGGTGAACCTGTGTCGGACACCGGGATACGCAGACCGGTAGTAACGGTTTCAGCACGACGAGGGCACGGGCAGAGCACGGATCCGGCATGGACCGGGCGTGGGCCGGGGGCGGTCCACTCCTGTCGCTACTGCCCCAGCTGCTCCAGCAGCGCGTCCACCAGAGCCCGGTCGTGCTCGTAGCTCAGGCGGGCCCGCGCCTCGGCGACCGGCAGCCAGCGCAGCGCGTCCACCTCGCGGTTCGGGGCGAAGCGCCCGGTCAGTACCGTCGCCGACCAGTAACGCACCCGCTTGACCCGGTCCCGGACGAGATAGTGCTGGGTCGGCAGACGCCGGCCGAGGACGACGGTCAGCCCGGTCTCCTCGCGCGCCTCGCGCAGCGCCGCCTCGCGGTGCTTCTCGCCGAGCTCCAGCTTGCCCTTGGGGAAGCTCCAGTCGTCGTACTTGGCCCGGTGGACCAGGGCCAGCTCGATACCGCCGGCCTTCTCGCGCCACAGGACGACCCCTGCGGCCTTGATCAGCTCCATGCTGCGCGGTGCCCGGTCCTTCTTCGTCTTCTTGCCGTTGCCGGCGCGGGTCAGGTCGATCGGGCGAGCCATGGGTCGGTGAGCCATCCGGAGCTGTGGAATGCGGGCCAGGACACGCTGAAGGCGTGACGCGCGGCCTCGACCTCCAGACGTTGATCAGCATGCACCACACCGAGCACGTACGCGGTCGCCGGGGTGATTCTGGGCGTCCGCGCCGCCAGGGACGCCGCCTCCGCCGCGTCCGCGGCCTCCTGCTGACGCTCCAGATGGCCGGCCAGCTCGGCCAGGCCCGCCAGCGGCTCCTCGGTGCGCTCCCCCAGCAGCGGACCGCACACCTCCAGCGCGTAGCGGGCGTAGCGCACCGCCGCGCCGGCCCGGGTCCAGGCGGCGTCCTCGTGCGCGGCCATGGCCGGGGAGTCGGCTGCCGGGACGGCGACCCGGTGCAGCGCGTCGCCGTTGTAGGGCAGCGCGGCGCGCAGCAGCGGCAGCCGGGAGACGGTCAGCTCCAGCGCCTCGCCCATCCGGGCGGCGTACCCGAGCAGCCGCTCGGGCTCGTGGCTGGTGTCGGGGGAGCGCAGCGGCAGGTCGGAGACGAGCAGCGTCATCCGGTCCGCCAGCGAGTGGAACCGGGAGGAGCCCAGCTCCTGCAACGCGGCGGTGTGGCTGCGCGAGCGGGCCAGGGTGAGCTGGCGCTCCAGCATGGCCCGCGCCTTCGGCGCGCCCGGGTGGTGCGCGAGCAGACCGCCGACGGCCGACTCGGCCGCGCGACCGCTCTCGTCCGCCGTGCGCGGCGTCGGAACAGCGGCGTCGGTGCAGGTCAGCGAGTCGACGGCGGCGAGCAGCCGGGCCAGGCGCCGGGTGTAGCCGCGTTCCTGGCCCAGCGTGACCACGAGCGCGGCCAGGTCGCCGCGCAGCGTCTCGGCCCATATCGGGTCGAGCAGCGCGCCGAACCCGTGCAGGGCGCCGTCGACCCGGCGCAGCGTCCCCAGATCGACGTCGGGCAGCGCCCGCAGGAAGCGCCCGGCCTGCCCGGCGAGGTGCGCGCCCAGCAGGCTCTCGGCCGAGGAGGCTCCGGACAGAGGCTGTCCGGTGGGCGTCTCGTTCTCGGTCGTCATTCGGTCAGTCCCCGTTGCTTGCTCGGCCCGGTCGCTCGCCAGGGCGTGGGTCGTGGATAAGGGCGTCGGTTCAGCTGGGCCCGGCATGGCCCCAGCCGTCCTCGCCGCGGCGGGAGCGGCGGCGGGAGTCGATCAGCAACTCCTGGACGTTGCGCAGCGGCCGTCCGTCGGCGTCGTGCGCGTGTCTGGTCCAGACCCCGTCCGGCCCCAGGTGCCAGGAGGACGTGTCGTCGGCCATGCCCAGCTCCAGCAGCCCGGACAGCTCGGCGCGGTGGCCCGGGTCGGTGACCCGCAGCAGCGCCTCGATCCGGCGGTCCAGGTTGCGGTGCATCATGTCGGCGCTGCCGATCCACACCTCGGGGTCGCCGCCGTTGGCGAAGAGGAAGATCCGCGAGTGCTCCAGGAACCGCCCGAGGATCGAGCGGACCCGGACGTTCTCGCTCAGCCCCGGCACACCCGGCCGGATCGCGCAGATACCGCGGACCCACACGTCCACCGGCACGCCCGCCATCGAGGCCCGGTACAGGGCGTCGATGATCGCCTCGTCGACGATCGAGTTGAGCTTGAGCTGGATCCGGGCCGGGCGCCCGGCCCGGTGGTGCGCGATCTCGTCGTGGATCCGCTTGACCAGCCCGGTGCGCAGCGAGCGCGGCGCGACCAGCAGCCGCCGGTAGGACTCGCGGCGCGAGTAGCCCGAGAGCCGGTTGAACAGGTCCGACAGGTCCGCGCCCACCTGCGGGTCGGCCGTCAGGATGCCGAGGTCCTCGTAGAGGCGGGCGGTCTTGGGGTGGTAGTTGCCGGTGCCCACGTGCGCGTAGCGGCGCAGCGTGTCGCCCTCCTGGCGCACCACCAGGCTCAGCTTGCTGTGCGTCTTCAGGCCGATCAGGCCGTAGACGACGTGGCAGCCGGCCTCCTCCAGCTTGCGGGCCCACTTGATGTTGGCCTGCTCGTCGAAGCGCGCCTTGATCTCGACCAGGACCAGCACCTGCTTGCCCGACTCGGCGGCGTCGATCAGGGCGTCCACGATCGGCGAGTCGCCGGAGGTGCGGTAGAGCGTCTGCTTGATCGCCAGCACCTGCGGGTCGGCGGCGGCCTGCTCCAGGAAGGCCTGCACCGAGGTGGAGAAGGAGTCGTACGGGTGGTGCAGCAGCACGTCCCGCTCGCGCACGGCGGCGAAGATGTCCGGCTGCGACGCCGACTCGACGTCCGTCAGCCCGCGCGCGGTCCCCGCGACGAACGGCCGGTACTTCAGCTCCGGCCGGTCCGCGCCGGCGATGGCGAACAGGCCCGTCAGGTCCAGCGGGCCGGGCAGCGGGTAGACCTCGGCGGCGGAGATGTTCAGCTCGCGCACCAGCAGGTCCAGCACGTACGGGTCGATCGACTCCTCGACCTCCAGACGCACCGGCGGGCCGAAGCGGCGCCGCATCAGCTCCTTCTCGAGCGCCTTGAGGATGTTCTCGGTGTCGTCCTCCTCGACCTCCAGGTCCTCGTTGCGGGTGACCCGGAAGGCGTGGTGGGCGAGCACCTCCATGCCCGGGAACAGGTACTCCAGGTGCGCGCCCATGACGTCCTCGAGCGGCACGTACCGGTTGGGCGAGGCCTCCAGGAACCGGGACAGGGACTGCGGCACCTTCACCCGGGCGAAGTGCTTGTGCCCGCTGACGGGGTTGCGCACGACGACGGCCAGGTTCAGCGAGAGCCCGGAGATGTACGGGAACGGGTGCGCCGGGTCGACCGCCAGCGGCGTCAGCACCGGGAAGATCTGCTGCCGGAACAGCGCGAGCAGGCGCGCCTGCTCCTTGTCGCCCAGCTCGCTCCAGCGCACCACCTCGATGCCCTCGGCGGACAGCTCCGGCAGCACGTCCTGGTGGAAGCAGGCGGCATGCCGGGCCATCAGCTCGCGGGAACGGGTCCATATGAGGTCGAGCACCTCGCGCGGCTGCAGACCGCTGGCACTGCGCTGGGCGACACCGGTCGCGATGCGGCGCTTGAGGCCCGCGACGCGGACCATGAAGAACTCGTCCAGGTTGCTCGCGAAGATCGCCAGGAACTTGGCCCGCTCCAGGAGCGGTGTCTCCGGGTCCTCGGCGAGTTCGAGCACCCGCTCGTTGAAGGCGAGCCAACTGCGCTCACGGTCCAGGAACCGGTTCTCCGGCAGCACCTCGGCGTCGTGTCCGTCCGGCAGGGTGGTGTCCTCGGGGAGCAGCGTCGTGCTCGGCAGCCCGCTGGAGGCGGCGGCGAGCCCGGGCCTGGTGGGGCCGGGCTTGGCGGGGAAGGGCGACGGGGCAGGCTGGGCGTTCATGGTCGGTGGCTCCTCCTGCGCGGCGTCATCCGCCCGCCGCCGCGGTGACGGGACGGATCGCATTTCGTGATCTTTGCAACGGCATTTGAACTAAAGGTAAATACAGCGTGGCCTGCAGGAAAGCTGAGGCGGTCGCCTGTACTTCGCCCGCAGGCCCTGCGACGTGCCCGTTCGGGTGGCGGCGCTATCCGCGCACCTCGAACACCAGGTCCACCTCGTGCACCGTGAACCCCGCCCTTTCGTATACCCGCAAGGCGGCCGGGTTATCGGCATCCACGTAGAGCAGCACCGTCGACAGCCCCCGGTCCCGCGCCAGATGGCGCAGCCCGACGGCGGTCAGCACCTTCCCCAGCCCGCTGCCCTGCTCGGCCGGGCTCACCCCGACGACGTAGACCTCGCCGAGCCCGCCCTCGACCTTGGTCCAGTGGAAGCCGACGAGCTCGCGCCCGCCTTCGCGCTCGCGCTCGGCCAGGAAGAACCCCGCCGGGTCGAACCACGCCTCCGCCTGGCGCTCCTCCAGGTCGCGGCGGGTCCAGGAGCCCTGCTCCGGGTGGTGGGCGAAGGCGGCGGCGTTCACCTTCAGCCACGCCTCCTCGTCCCGGCCGGGTTCGAACGTCCGCAGCGTGACTCCGTCGGGCAGCGCCGGCACCTCCGGTGCGGGCGCGGTGCGGCGCAGCTGCCGCAGCTCGCGGACGAGCTCCAGGTGGAACTCGCCGGCCAGGTGCTTCGCGCCCGGGTGCCCGCCGTGGGCCCAGACCCTGCGGGCGCCACTGTTCAGCGTGCGCTGCAGCAGTGCGCGTCCGTGACCCTCCCGCCGCCGCGCCGGGTCGACGACCAGCTCCGCCGACCACTCGGCGTCGATCTGGGCGTAGCCCACGAGCACGCCGTGCTCGTCCTTGCTGGTCAGGTGGTTCACATCCACCCGCCCGTTGCGGAGGGCGAGCCTCCCCTGCTCCGAGACGGCCTGCCGCCCGTCCGCCTCCGCCGCTCGCGCGAGCAGCGCGGCGATCTCCTCACGCTCCGTCGTGTCCATACGTTCGACCATAGGGGAGTTGCACCATCCAGGGGCGCGGGGAACTGCGCGAGCAACCCACCCGAGGCGGACGGCCCTGCTCGCCCGGGATCTGACCGCCTTGGGTGGCTTGTCGCGCAGTTCCCCGCGCCCCTGGATGGTGCAACTAGCTCAAAGCCCGATGCCTCGCGGCCGCCTCCTGGTCCGTCTCCTCCAGGAGGGTGGCGAGGCCGGCGTGGGCGAGGGATTCCTCGTGGCGGTAGCCGAGCTTCGGGGCCAGTGTCAGGGCCTCCCGGTGGAGGGCGACGGCCCGCTCCGGGAGGCCGGCCAGGCGGCACGTATCCGCGTAGCCGTTCAGGAAGTGGATCTTCCAGTGCTCCTCGAACAGCTCCTCCAGCAGCGCGAACGCCTCCGCGTGCGCGGCCAGCGCCTCCTCGTAGCGGCCCATGCGCCGCAGCGCGACGCCCAGGCAGTTCAGGCACCACGCCTCGTTGTGCCGGTGCCCGTCCGCCCGCGCCAGCGCCAGCGCCTGCCGGAGGTGGTCCAGCGCCTCCTCGGGCGCCTCCTCCGCGATGGCCACGCCGAGCGTGATCCGGGCCGTGAGCGCCGGAGGCCACGACGGGTCGGGGTGCGGAACGGCCAGCGTCTCCCGCGCCAGCGCCGCCGCGTCCGCGGGGCGGCCCAGCTGCAGCAGCGCCCACGCCTCGTACGCGGTCGCGTGCGCCGTCCCGGTCGGGCAGCCCGCGGCCGCGTACAGCCGGCCCGCCTCGCGGAACAGCTCCAACGGCTCCTCGACCTCGCCCTCGTCCCACCGCAGGAAACCGCGTCGCAGCGTCAGCTCGGCCTGCGACCAGACGTCCCCGGTCTCCGAGAGCAGGGTTTCCGCCGCCGCGTAGGCGTCCGCCGCCTCCGCCATCCGGCCCGCGTTGTAGCGGGCGAAGCCGAGATCGCTGTGCGCCTCCGCCAGCTGCAGCGGATCACCGAGGCGCTGCGCGGCGACCAGCGAGCGCTCGAAGAGGAAGTTCAGGTGCGTCGTGCCGCAGCGGCGGGCGAAGAAGGCGCGCATGAAGCGCGGCAGCTCACAGGCGTGGACATCGGCGCCGGTGGCGATCGCGGTCTCGAAGACCGCGATCAGGTTCTCGTACTCGGTCGCGAACCAGGCGAACGCCGCCTCCTTGTCCGCGAAGCCCGGCAGGTCGACCGGGGGCCGGCCCGCGGTGACCGCGCGGCCGCGGGCCAGGAACGGCATCGCCGCGTCGGCCGCCGCGGCCGCGTGGACGTAGTAGTCGAGCAGGCGGCCCAGCGCCCGCTGCCGGTCCGCGGCCGCGTCCTGCTCCTCGGCGGCGCGGCGGGCGTGCTGGTGCACCAGGTCGTGCATCCGGTAGCGGCCCGCGGTCGGCTGCTGCACCAGGTGGGCGTCCAGCAGGTCCTCCAGCATCGCCCGGGCGCTGCGCGGCGGCACCTCCGCCAGGGCCGCCGCCAGGTGCTCGTCGAAGGAGGAGCCCGGCAGCAGGCCCAGCAGCCGGAAGAAGCGCCCGGTGGCCCGGTCCAGCTGGCGGACCGACATCGCGAAGGCGCGGTCGAACTCGCCGGTGCCCTCCGCCATCCGCTCGACCAGGATGCCGACGGTCCAGCCCGGCCGGTGCCGTAGCCGGGCCCCGGCCAGGCGCAGCGCCAGCGGCAGCCGGCCGCAGAGCCGCAGCACCTCGGCCGCCGCCTCCGGATCACGGGCGAGACGGCCCTGCGCCCCGTCCGGCCCGGACAGCCCGTTCGGTCCGGTGGGCTCGCCGCTCGCGCTGGCCAGCAGCCGGGCGCTCTCCTCGGCGGTCAGCACGTCCAGCGAGATCGGCGGCACCTCGTCCAGCCCCACCAGCCGGTTCCGGCTGGTGATCAGTACGACGGACGGACCGGCTCCCGGCAGCAGCGGAAGCACGTGCTCGGCGTCGGCGACGTTGTCCAGCACCACGACGGCCCGCCGCCGGGCCAGCTCCGCGCGCCAGCAGGCCGCCAACTGCTCGACGCCCTCGATCGGAACCTTCTCGGAGGGGACGTCGAGCGCGGTCAGCAGCGAACGCAGCGCCGGATCGGAGCCGAGCGGCTCGCGCCCCTCGGTGAAGCCGTGCAGGTCGAGGTAGAGCTGCGCGTCCGGGTAGTCGGCAGCGAGCCGGTGCGCGGCGTGGACCGCCAGGCAGGTCTTGCCGACGCCGGCCATGCCGTCCAGGGCGACCAGCCGGCTGGTCGTCACCGCATCCAGCACAGCGGCGAGTTGGGTCTCCCGTCCGGTGAAGTCCGGTACGTCGCGCGGCAGGTCGTTGCGCGGCGGGAAGTGCATCTGACGGCTGGACTTCGGTGGCGCGGGCAGCGGGTTCGAGGCCCGCTCCCACAGCGGGCGCAGCGGCCTCGGGTCGCGCTTCACCAGCCGGCACAGCGTGATCACCGCGGACCACGGCGGCACGGTCTGGCCGTTGAGGTACCGCGACAGCGAGGAGGAGCTGAGCCCGGTGTCCCGGGCGAGCGCCCGCAGGCCGAGGCCGGACAGCTCCTGGAGCAGCCGTAACCGGGCCGCCAGCTCGTCCTCGGGTTCGGCCTTGGCTCGTCCCACCTGCGCGACCACTGTTCCCCCGCTCGTCCGTGTCCCGCTCGCGCGGAATTCCTCCGGGCCTGACCCGCCCTGCTCAGGGCTGTTCCAGCTGTCCCACAGTGTTCCACCGACCTCGTCGCGGCACGCGGAAACGGCTGTCATGGAGTCATCGCCGCAGAGCAGCGGCAAGCAGAACTCCCAAGGAGCACACCGAAGATGCAGTTTCGCATGCAGAACCCGGCCGTCGTCCTGTCCGACGCCATGCAGCCCATCCAGCAGATCTTCAAGGCCGCGCACTCCGCCGGAGTCGACGGCGCCACCCTGGAGCTGGTCCACCTGCGGGTCAGCCAGATCAACGGCTGCAGCGCCTGCGTCGACGCCGGTGCCAAGACCGCCCGCAAGGCCGGCGTCACCGACGAGCGCCTCGCCACCGTCGCCGCCTGGCGCGAGACCCCCTACTTCACCGCTCCCGAGCGCGCCGCGCTCGCCCTGGCCGAGGCGGCCACCCGGCTCGCCGACCGCCCCGACGCCGTCAGCGACGAGATCTGGGACGCGGCCGCCACCCACTACGACGAGAAGCAGCTCGCCGCGATCGTCCTGATGATCGGCGTCACCAACATGTTCAACCGTCTCAACGCCACCACCCGCCAGATCGCCGGCGCCTGGGGCTGACCCTCCCCGCCCCCGGGCCGCACGGCCCGGGGGCGCCCCTCGACCCCCACCCCGACCGACCACGCCTGCCAACACCCGCCCGAACCGCCGACGAGGAGACGACCCATGACCGCGACCGAGGCCAAGAGCCAGGCCAGGACCAAGACCACCACGGGGTTCTCCGCCGATGAGCACGCGGCGATGAAGGACCACGCGTAGGAGCTGAAGACCGCCGCTCGGCGCGGCACCCGCGCCACCAAGGCGGACGGCGAGGCCGACGTCCTCGCGAAGATCGCCGAGATGGCGGACGCGGACCGCGCCCTCGCCGAGCGGATCCACGCCGTGGTCCGCGCCGCCGCACCCGCGCTCGCGTCGAAGCTCTGGTACGGGATGCCCGCCTACGCCAGGGACGGCAAGGTGGTCTGCTTCTTCCAGAGCGCGGAGAAGTTCAAGGCCCGCTACGCCACCCTCGGCTTCAACGACCCGGCGCGCCTGGACGACGGTGCCCTGTGGGCGACGGCCTTCGCCCTGACGGCCGACCTGTCGGCCGCCGACGAGGAGCGGATCGCGGAGCTGGTGCGCCGCGCGGTCGGCTAGGACGTGATCGGTCAGGACGTGATCGGTCAGGGCGTGGCCGGGACCCGTTGCGGCAGCACCGCGATCGACAGCAGCGCACAGGCGGCCGCGACGCCGAACGCGGGGCCGAATCCGGCCGCGGTGATCAGCGCGCCCACCGCGGGCGGGCACAGCGACGCGGTCAGGTTCTGGCCGGTGTTCTGCACCGCCAGGGCCCGCCCGGCCCACCGCGGGCCGGCCAGCTCCGCGACGGAGGTGAACGACAGCCCGTTGGTGCTGGCGGACAGGCCGATCAGTACGACCAGCAGCACCACCCCGGCCACGCTGTCCCCGGCCACGGCCAGCCCGGCGCCCAGCACGGCGACCGCCGTCGCCAGCCACCGCATCGGCAACAGCCTGCTGCCGACCGCGTCCGACCAGCGTCCGGCCGCGATCCGGCAGGCCGCCGCCAGCGCCTGCCCGCAGGCCATCAACTGCCCGGCGGCGACGGCCGGCCAGTGGCGCACGTCGGTCAGGTAGACCAGTCCGAAGGCGCCCACGGTGAACTGCGGCCACACCATCAGGGCGCTCGCGCCGTGGATCCGCCACAGGGTCGCGCCGCGGTACGGGCTCGTCGGCTTCTCGCCCTCGGCCGCCTTCGGCGCGGACCTCGGCGGGTCGACGACGAACAGGGCGGTCAGCACCGCCATCACCCCGGACAGCACGGCGACGAACAGCACCGCCCCGTGCAGGCCGTGCGCGGCGGCGATCGGCGGCACGGCCACGGCGGCGACCAGCATGCCCAGTGGCGTCGAGGTCTGCCGCACCCCCATGGCCAGGCCCCGCCGCTCGGGCGGGAACCACCCCAGCACGACGCGCCCGCTCGCCGCCGAGACACTCGCCCCGGCGGCCCCGGCCAGGGCGAACAGCAACCCCAGCACCACCAGCCCGTGCACGGCCAGCGCGCCCAGCAGCGCGACCGTCGCCCCACCCAGCCCCGCCGCCAGCACCCACCGCTCCCCGTACCGGTCGGTGGCCGCACCCCATGCGTACAGCGCCAGCAGCAAGCCCCCGGTCGGACAGGCCACCATCACCCCGGCCTGCGCCAGCGTCAGTCCCTCCGCGCTCCGCAGCGACGGAATCAGGTACGGCATCCCGTACACGAACGCGCACGCCGCGGTCTGCGCCGCGGTCCCGAGCGCGAGCATCACCCAACGCCGGTGGGTGGGCGGCTGGTTGACGACGGCGGACGGCGATGCGTGGGCCTCACGCTGACTGGATGTCATGGCAGCATGATGGCGCAGTATTCATATGGTGGGACAGTTCGTTTTGATATATGAGACGGTGGGCTGCGGGTTCACAGCGCCGACGGTAGCTCCGGGGGAGGGGTCGGGGCGCCGGGGAGGCGCATGGTGGCCAGGGTGCCCGGGTTGGCGTTGGAGAGGGAGACCTCGCCGCCGCAGTCCTGGACCGTCTGGGAGACGATCGCGAGGCCGAGGCCGGAGCCCGGCATCTGGCGGGCCGAGGGGGAGCGCCAGAAGCGTTCGAAGACCTGGGAGAGATCCTCCTCCGGGATGCCAGGACCGTGGTCGCGCACGGTGAGCGTGCCGAAGTGCAGGCCGAGATCGATGGTCCCGCCGGCGGGGGAGAACTTCACGGCGTTGTCGAGCAGGTTGATGACGGCCCGTTCGAGCGCGTGCGCGTCCGCGCGGACGTACCAGGGGTCTATGGCGACGGTGAACTCCAGCCCGGGTCCGCGCAGTCGCGCGCGGTCCAGCGCGCGGGCGGCGATGTCGTGGAGGGCCACGACCTCCAACGGCTTGGAGCCCTGCGGGCGCGTCGGCCGGGAGAGTTCGAGCAGGTCGCCGATGAGGGTCGAGAGCTCGCCCATCTGGGCCTTCATGTTGCGCAGTAGCTTCGTCCGGGTCTCGGGCGGGAGCGGCCGCCCGGTGTCCTCACTGCGCACCATCAGGTCCACGTTCGTGCGCAGCGAGGTGAGCGGGGTCCGCAGCTCGTGCCCGGCGTCGGCGATCAGCTGCGACTGCCGCTCGCGCGAGGACGCGAGCGCGGTGGACATGCTGTTGAAGGAGGTGGAGAGCCGCGCGATCTCGTCGTCGCCCTCGCCGACGTCGATGGTCGTGCCGACTTCCTCCGTGCGCGCGATGTGCTCGACGGCGGCGGTCAGCTTGTCGACGGGCCGAAGGCCGGCGCGGGTGACGTACCAGGCCGCTATCAACGCTCCCGCGATGACCATCAGTGCGAGCAGTGCGAGGATCAGCGCGAGCTTGGCGAGGGCGTGCTGCATCGGCTCCAGCGGCTGGGCGAAGGAGACAGCGAGACCGGTTGTCTGGGAGCCGACGGTGAGGGAGCCGACCGGGACGGTGTAGACGCGGATGGCCGTGCCGTCGTAGGTGCGGCCGTCGTGGATGACCGGCTCCGGCCGGTCGGCCGAGGGCGGGGCCGTTGCCGCAACGGCGGCGGCCGTGGCGACGGCCAGGTCGGCACCGGTCGGCTTGACCGACTTCCCGTTGGCCCCGCAGAACGGCCCGTTCGGGGTGATGACGGTGGTGACGGCCTCCGAATGGTCGAAGGGTCGCACCGCCGAGGCCTGGCACCAGTTCCGCAGCTGCTGCTCGATCTGGCCCTGGTCCTGGCCGCCGGACCATGACTGCTTGAGCGTGTCGTCGACCTGGTTGCTCATCTGCTGCTTCGCCGCGAACCACGCGAGCGCGCAGCACAGCACGACCGCCACCGACACGACCGCAGCCGTCAGCGTCGCCAGCCGCCCGCGCAGGGTCAGCCGGCGCCAACGGGTTCTCATGACGCACGCAGCGCGTAACCCACACCGCGGACGGTGTGCACGAGGCGCGACATGCCGCCGGCCTCGGTCTTCCTGCGGAGGTACATCACGTAGACGTCGAGGGAGTTGCTGGACGGCTCGAAGTCGAAGCCCCAGACCGCCTTGAGGATCTGCTCCCGGGTCAGCACCTGGCGCGGGTGCGCCATGAACATCTCCAGCAGCATGTACTCCGTGCGCGTCAGCTCGACCGGCTGGCCCGCGCGGGTCACCTCGCGGGTCGTGGTGTTCATGGTGAGGTCCTCGAAGGTGAGGATCTCGTGCGCGTCCGCCGCCGTGCCGGAGGAGGTGGCGATCGCCGAGCGGCGCAGCAGGGCGCGGACGCGGGCCAGGAGTTCGTCGAGTTCGAAGGGCTTGGCCAGGTAGTCGTCGGCGCCGACGTCGAGGCCGGTGACGCGGTCGCCGACCGCGTCGCGGGCGGTGAGCATCAGGACCGGGACCGTGTCACCGCGCGAGCGGAGCCGGCGGACGGCCGTGAGGCCGTCCATGCGGGGCATCATGATGTCGAGCAGGACCAGGTCTGGCTGTTCCGCCGCCACCGCGTCCAGCGCTTCGAGGCCGTCCGAGGCGGTCAGCACCTCGTAGCCCTCGAAGGCCAGACTGCTCTCCAGCGCGTCCCGCAGCGCGGGCTCGTCGTCCACGACCAGGACCCGGGCCGGCGCGTCGGACTCGGTGGCTGTCATCCCCGTTGCTCCTTGTGGTTGCTACGTCATGCCGTGAGGCAATTGTCGGCCAAAACCAGCGTCAGCTGTTGATGCTCTGGCCGGACTGCAGCTGCGGCAGCACCGCCTTGGCCGCGTTGATCGGGATCGAGAAGCCCAGACCCACGCTGCCGGCCTCCGAGCCGGAGCTGGAGGAGCTGCTGGAGGAGTACATCGAGGCGTTGATGCCGATGACCTGTCCGGAGGCGCTCAGCAGCGGGCCGCCGCTGTTGCCGGGGTTGAGCGAGGCGTCGGTCTGGATCGCGTTGTAGGACGCGGTCTGCGAGGAGTTGCCCTGGTAGGAGCGGCTGGAGTCGCCCTGCCAGAACGGGAGGCCGAAGCCGCCGTTGCCCTGGACGGTGCTGGGGCTGACGTCGACCTTGACCGGGCGGTTGAGCGCGCTGACGATGCCGGAGGTGACCGTGCCGGTCAGGCCGTCCGGGTTGCCGATCGCCACGACCTGGTCGCCGACCGCGACCTGGCTGGAGTCGCCGAGTGAGACGGTGGGCAGGCCGCTGACGCCGTTGGCCTTGATCACGGCGACGTCGAGCGAGGCGTCGGTGCCGACGATGGTGCCGGACGCCGTCTTGCCGTCGCTGAAGGTGATCTTGATCGTGCCGCCGTTACCGCCCACCGCGTCGGAGATCACGTGGTAGTTGGTGAGGATCTGGCCGGTCGAGGTGAGCACCATGCCGGTGCCGAGCTCCTCGCTGCTGCCGTTGTCGACGGTGATCTGCACCACGGCCGGGGAGACGGCCTTGGCGATCGCCGCCACGTTGCTGGTGCTCGACTTGTCGCCGGTCACCACCGCGTTGGTGGCGTAGGAGGCGCTGTCGGAGGTCTTCTCGCTGATGAAGCCACCCGCGACACCGCCCGCCAGGGCGGCGACCAGCGCGACCGCGGCGACCAGCGCCATCGGGCGCTTGCGGCGGCGCTTCGGCTGGGAGCCCGACTCCGGCTCGGAGCCCGACCCCGGCTGCGGCGGCGGCCAGGCGGCGCCCGCCGGGTCGACCGGCGGCTGCACCGGCGGGGCCGGCGGGCCGACCGGGGGCTGCTCGGCGCTGAAGTAGTAACCCTGCGGCTGCTGGGCCTGCTGCGGAGTCTGGTACCCGTGCTGCGGGTAGCCCTGCTGCGCGGCGGCGGGGGACGGGTGGACCGTGCCCTCGAGGGGCTGGGTCTCGTGGGCCGTCGGCTGGTAGCCGGGCAGCGGCGGCACGGACGAGGAGTACGGGTCGTCTGCGTGGTTCCGGGGCGCTTCGCTCATGGCATTACCGTCGAGCCGGGAGATGAGAGGTCCCTGAGAGCACCGTCAGAACCGGGGCAGAGTTCCCGCAGCTTTCCTGAGACCGGCCAAAGGGCAAAGGACCTAGCAGCCGCAGCTGCGCCGGACCACCAGACGGCTCGGGAAGGTCCGGATGCGCGGCGTCTCCGAGCCGGGAACGGCCAGCGAGTCGTCCAGAACCAGGTCGACCGCGGCCTTGGCCATCGCGTCGCGGTCCGAGGCCACCGTCGTCAGCGGCGGGTCGCAGAACGCCGCCTCCTGGATGTCGTCGAAGCCGATCACCGCGAGGTCCTCGGGGACCCGCAGGCGCACCTCGCGGGCGGCGCGCAGCACGCCTATCGCCTGGTCGTCGGTGGAGCAGAACAGCGCCCGCGGACGCTCTCCCTCCGGCGCGCGCAGCAGCTCCAGCGCCACCTGGTAGGCGCCGTAGCGGTCGAAGGGCGCGTCGATGAGACGGCCCTCGGTCGGGATGCCGGCGGTGTCCATCGCCCGGCGCCAGCCCTCGATGTGGTCGACGACCGGGTCGCCCGGCGCGGGCGCGTTGACCGGACCGCCGAAGCAGGCCACGTACGGGTGTCCGTGGTGGCGCAGCAGGTGGTCGACGGCCAGCTCCGAGCCGCCGATGTCGTCGGTGACCACCGCGATGTCGTCCGAGGCGTCCGGGCGGCGGTGCAGCAGCACCACGCGGGCGTCGCTGTGCGCGGCGAACTCCTCCTCGGCGCGCTGCGAGGGGCCCTCCGAGATCAGGATCAGGCCGGAGACGCGCATGCCGAGGAAGGCCCGCACGTAGTGGATCTCACGGTCGCCGGTGTAGTCGGAGTTGCCGATCAGGACGATCTTGCCGCGTTCCGACGCGGCACGTTCGACCGCATGGGCGAGCTCGGCGAAGAACGGCTGGCGTGCGTCGGGCACGACCATGCCGATCAGGTTGGTCCGCCTGCTGGCCATCGCCTGGGCGACGCTGTTCGGGCGGTAGCCGAGCTCGGCTATGGCTGCGAGCACGCGTTCACGCGTCGCCGGAGCGACGGGACGCGGTCCGTTGTTGATGACGTAGCTGACGACCGCGGTCGAGGTCCCCGCCAGTCGGGCCACATCGTCGCGGGTCACCTTGGGCATGGGCGGATTCTACTTGGAAGGCGGCATGTCCGGACCAGTGGGCGATCGGCGCCCTCGGCCCACGAACGGTCCGTGCGGTTCTGTGCGGCGGCTGCGCACCCGCGCGCCGCTCCGATCCGTGGGACTCGGATTCCTCAGGATCCCTCAGACCTCGACGTCAACGTCGAGCTCGGCGTCCACGTCCCGGGGCGCGCGGGCCCCGGACTTGTCGGACTTGTCCGGGACGACGAAGCGGTAGCCGACGTTGCGCACAGTGCCGATCAGCTGCTCGTGCTCGGGCCCGAGCTTGGCGCGCAGACGCCGCACGTGCACGTCCACCGTTCGGGTGCCGCCGAAGTAGTCGTAGCCCCAGACCTCCTGCAGCAACTGGGCGCGCGTGAAGACGCGGCCGGGGTGCTGCGCGAGGTACTTGATGAGCTCGAACTCCTTGAAGGTCAGGTCGAGGACCCGGCCCTTGAGCTTGGCGCTGTAGGTCGCCTCGTCGACGGAGAGGTCGCCGTTGCGGATCTCCATCGGGCTCTCGTCGGTGACGACCGACTGGCGGCCGATGGCGAGACGCAGCCGCGCCTCCACCTCCGCCGGGCCGGCCGTGTCGAGCAGCACGTCGTCGACACCCCAGTCCGCGGTAACGGCGGCCAGGCCGCCCTCGGTGACCACGAGCAGCACGGGCGCGCCGGGTCCGGTCGAGCGCAGCAGCTGGCACAGCCCACGGATGTGGGGCAGATCACGGCGGCCGTCGACCAGGATCACGTCGGAGCTGGGGGTGTCGACGAGGGCGGAGCCCTCGGCGGGGGCGACACGGACGTTGTGCAGGAGGAGTCCGAGGGCGGGCAGCACCTCCGCGGACGGCTGCAGGGCGTTGGTCAGCAGCAGGAGAGAACTCATACCCGGGTAGTCCCCTTTCCGGGTGGGCCGGTGACACTTCGGCGTGGCACATCAGGGGCCCGAGGGCGCACGTCTTCGGGCGCTCCCGGTAACGTCCGGCTCTCGCACGAACGTCCGTATCTCGCGTTCACAAAGCACAAAAGGACCCGGGGGCGACACTGCCCGGATCCCTCTCGACTAGGAGAATAGCCCACATGGACGCCCCAGCGAAGAGTGAAGTCCGCCTCTCGGACACCTCGCGTTCCTGGCGCTCCCCGGCCGAGGCCCGGCTGACCACGGCGGACGGCGTCGCCATCCACGCCGAGTACCTCCCGCCGGGCGACGCGTCCCACGATCTGGCCGTCGTCGTGGCGCACGGATTCAGTGGCGCGGTCGAGCGACCGGCCGTGCGCCGGGCGGCCGCGGTCTTCGCCCGGTACGGGGGCGTCGTCACGTTCTCCTTCCGCGGGCACGGGCGCTCCGGTGGCCGGTCGACGGTGGGGGACCGGGAGGTGCTCGACCTGGACGCGGCCGTCGCCTGGGCCCGCTCGCTCGGGTTCGCGCGCGTCGTCACGGTGGGCTTCTCGATGGGCGGCGCGGTGGTCGTCCGGCACGCGGCGCTGCGCGGCGGCGTCGCCGCGGTGGCGGCGGTGAGCGCGCCGGCCCGCTGGTACTACCAGGGGACGGTGCCGATGCGCCGCCTGCACTGGGTGGTGATGCGGCCGCTCGGACGGGTGGTCGGCCGGATCGGGCTGAAGACGCGCATCGACCCGAACGAGTGGACCGAGATCCCGCTGCCGCCGGTCGAGGCGGCCGCGCGGGTCGGCGTCCCGCTGCTGGTCGTCCACGGGGACGCCGACCCGTACTTCCCACTGGACCACCCGCGCTCGCTGGCGGAGGCGGCAGCGGCGTCACCGGGGTCGGAGCTGTGGATCGAACCGGGCTTCGGCCACGCGGAGAATGCCGCGACGGACGCGCTGCTGGAGCGCGTCGCGCGGTGGCTGACCTGCCGCGCGTGACGGTTGCCCGTGTGATTGGCGATGATGGCCCGATGCAAGGTGCGACGGAGACAGTCAAGAACGGCGTGATCCGCTACTGGGCGGCCGCCAAGGCCGAGGCGGGCACGGCCGAGGAGCCGTACGCGGCGGTGACGCTCGCCGAGGCGCTGGACGCCGCGCGTGCCCGTCACGCCGGGCAGCCGCGCTTCGCGCAGGTGCTGGCGCACTGCTCGTTCCTCGTCGACGGCGCGCAGGTCGGCTCCCGCGACCACGCGGTCGTGGCGCTCACCGAGGGCGGCACGGTCGAGGTCCTCCCGCCGTTCGCGGGCGGGTGACCGGTCCGATGAGCGAGTACCCGCAGTCGCATCCGCAGTCGCCTCACCCGCAGAACTATTCGGGCTATCCGATCGACCCGGCCCAGCCGGACCCGTACGCGGGGGACGCGGCGGCCACGGCCTACCTGCCGCCGGTTCCGCCGGTCCCGACGTCGGCGGACGCCGCGGCAACCGCGTACCTGCCGCCGGTCCCCTCCGGTGAGGCGTACCCGCCGGCCCACGGCTATCCGGCGCCGCCGCCGGTACCGGACATCCAGCCGTACCCCCCGCACCCCCCGCACGCCGCGGCTGACCAGACGGCCCTGCTGCCGCCGTTCCCGGCCCAGCCGGGGACCGACTCCTCGTCCTCGTCGACGACCGGCCAGTCGCGCTTCGACCACATCCAGGCGAAGTACGGCACCACGGAATTCGCCGTGACCCCGGACCCCGGCCTTGCCCAGCACCCCGCGCAGCCTCTGGCCCAGCCCGCGGCCGAGCCGTCCGGCCCGTCCTGGCACCCTGCGCAGCCTCTGGCCCAGCCCGCGGCCGAGCCGTCCGGCCCGTCCTGGCCGGCCGGCTGGGACCGCCCTTCGGCACCCCCGCCCACCTGGTCTCCGGCGCCCCAGCCCCACCTCGCCCCGACCGACCCTTACCCGCCCGCCCCGCAGAGCGGCTACCGGGGCCAGGAGCCTTTCGCCCCGGCCCACCCCACGGGCCCGGCCGCCCCGCAGGCCGGCTTCGCCGCGCCCGCTACGGCCCAGTTCGGTGCCCCGCCTGCCCAGCAGCACGGCTTCGCGCCCTCCTCGCCGCCCACGGGCCCGGCTGCCCCGCACGGCGGCTTCGCCGCGCCCGCGCAGGCGGGGGCTCCGTTCGGCGACCCTGCCGCCCCGCAGGGCGGCTTCGCCGCGCCCGCTACGGCCCAGTTCGGTACCCCGCCCGCCCCGCAGCACGGCTTCGCGCCCCCCTCGCCGCCCCCCGGCCCCGCCGCCCCGCACAGCGGCCTTGCCGCGCCTGGGCAGCCGGGGGCTCCGTTCGGCGAGCCTGGCACCCCGCAGGGCGGCTTCGCCGCGCCCGGGCTTCTGGAGACCCCGCTCGGTCGCCCCGCCGCCCAACAGGGCGGCTTTGTCGGCTCGGTCGCAGAGACCCAGGGCGGCTTCGCGGCTCCTGCACAGTTGGGGACCCAGCCTCCGGTGGAGGGCTTCGCCTCGTCCGGGCAACCGGGGACCCAGCCCGGCGGCCCCACCGCCCCGCTGGACGGCTTCGCCGTGCCTGGGCAGCCGGGTAACCCGCCCGGCAGCCCCGCGGCCCCGCAGGGCGGCTTCCCGCCCGCTTCGACCACCGCGGCCCCGCAGGGTGGCTTCGCCGGGGCCGTCGCGGAGGCTCCGGGCGGCTTCGCCGCGCCCGGGCAGCCCGGGGCGCCGTTCGGTGGGCCCGGCGGCCCGCAGGGTGGCGGCCCGCAGGGCGTTGGGCAGGTGGGTGTCGGGGGTTCGCTGCGGGAGCAGTTCGCCGCAGCGCAGCCGACCGGGCCCTCGGCGGCCGTGCCGCAGCCGCTCGGCGGGCCCGCAGGGGGCTCGCTGCGCGAGCAGTTCGCCGCAGCGCAGCCGACCGGGCCCGCAGCCGACCGGGCGGCCGCGGCGGCCGCGGAGGCTGCCCCCGCGCCCGCGGCTGTGCCTTCGCCCCCGCGACGGACCGGGTCGCCGATCATCGACCCGGGTGTGCAGCCCGGGGCGATCACGCTCGCGCTCGGTGCACTGATCGGCGTCGCCGCCCTCGCGGGCAAGTTCGGGCTCGTGGTGCCGGTGGCACTGCTGCAGGCCGTGACCGCGGCCGGCTGGTTCCGCCTGAACGGCATGTGGCCCGCCCGGCAGGGCATCGCCCTGGCCGCGCTCGGCGGGTTCGTCGCGGATGCCGCGATCCTCGCCGCGTCCGCGCAGTCCAGCGTCCCGGCGATCCTCGCCGGGACGCTGGGCGCGTTCTTCCTGCTGGTGCTGATCCTGCAGATCTTCCGGCCGAGCAACCCGGACGAGCGCTTCTACGCGCTGACCGTCTGCGCGTCCGCGACCGTGGTCACCGTCCTCGCGGGCGGGTACCTCGCCGTGGGCTCGGGCAAGGCCGTCCTCGCGGGTGCGGTCGCGGCGGGTGTGGCCGCGGCGGTCTCCGCCGCGCTGCGCAGGCCCGCCGTGGCCGGGTTCGCGGCCGGGGGCTTCCTCGCGCTGCTGGCGGGCGGCGGCCTGGCCGCCGCGACGGGTCTGGGGCTGACGAAGGGCCTGCCGGTGGGCCTGGGCGCGGGCGTGTGCGCGCTCATCGGGCGCCGCGTCGCGGCGTACGACTTCCCCTCGCGCTTCGTGCACATGACCGCGGGCATCGCGCTGCCGCTGGCTCTCGCCGCGCCGGTGGTCTACCTCATCGCCCGCTGAGCCGACCGAGGCGTTCGCGGGGCCGGGCAACCGCAGGGCCCGGCCCCGCGTCCATTCAGGGAAGATCAAGCCGCTCAGGGCAACCGAAGGGATCCGACTCACGATGCGCAATCTGCGTCGCCTGCTCATCATCCTGGTGCTGCTCTTCGGTGTGTTCGTGACGGTCGACCGCCTCGCGGTCCGCTTCGCGGAAGGCCAGGCCGCCACGAAGATCCAGAGCTCGCGCGGTCTGGCGACCAAGCCGGCCGTGACGATCGAGGGCTTCCCGTTCCTGACCCAGCTGATCGGCTCCAAGCTGGACGAGATCAAGGTCCACGCCGACGACGTGAAGGTCCCGCAGAGCAAGGTGCAGCTGGCCACGCTGGATGCGGACCTCACCGGCGTCAAGGTCTCCAGCGACTACTCCAGCGCGGTCGCGGACCACGCCACCGGTCGCGTCATGATCACGTACGAGTCGCTCACCGCCGCCCTGCCGAACGGCACGACCGTGGCCTACGGCGGCACCCCGGGCAAGGTCAAGGTCAGCACGAACCTGGCCGGTCACACGCTCTCCGGCACCGCGGACATCTCCGTCGTCGGCGGCGACAGCATCCGCCTGGACCACCTCTCCGGCACCGGTGACCCGCTGCTGGACTTCGCCGCGAGTCAGTTCGCCCCGTCCGTGCCGGTGGCCGGCCTGCCCAGCGGCCTCCAGCTGAGCTCGATCGAGGTCGACGACCGCGGCATCTTCGTCGACGCCTCCGGTGACAACGTCAGCCTCAACGGCTGAATGTCCATCATGTGATACCGGGTGTCCACACCTGTGGCCCGGAGCGCGCGGAGCGCCTGTCGCCGACGTCCCGCTCCGGCTCTGCGACGCCTGCAAAGGCTCTGGCGTATCGAATCACGGACGTTTTTGTCTCACCATTCAATACTTTGGTGACAGCGCTCCGCTGGTTCCCTAGCATCGTTCCCATGAAGCGACAGGCGGAACTCACGAAGCGGCGGGCAGTAGACCTGTGCCGCGTCGCTGCCTGCCTCTGTCGAATGCGCTGATCGGGCCCGCTTTCACACGAGAGCAGCCTGCCCATCCCTTGCGCACATCCCCCGGCGCGTCTCCGCACCGCCGAGCCGCGCCTCTGCAACACTCCTGCCGCACGTCCACGATCCGGACTTCCCTCCGGACGTTCCACCACGCGCGGCGACCAACCTTCCGCAACTGCCCCGGAGGAGTTTTTCCCATGAGCCGTAGTGACGTCCTGGTCAGCGCCGACTGGGTTCAGGACCACCTGGACGACCCGAAGGTCGTCGTGGTCGAGGTCGACGAGGACACCGCCGCCTACGACAAGAACCACATCCGCAACGCCGTTCGGATCGACTGGAAGAAGGACCTCCAGGACCCGGTCCGCCGCGACTTCGTGGACCAGGCCGGCTTCGAGGCCCTCCTGTCGGCCAAGGGCATCGCCAACGACGACACCGTCGTCCTGTATGGCGGCAACAACAACTGGTTCGCCTCCTACGCGTTCTGGTACTTCAAGCTCTACGGCCACGGCGACGTCAAGCTCCTGGACGGCGGCCGCAAGAAGTGGGAGCTCGACTCCCGCGAGCTGGTCGACGGCGCCAACGTCCCCGACCGTGCCGCCACCCAGTACCAGGCGCAGGCCCAGGACACCTCGATCCGTGCCTTCCGTGACGACGTCGTCGCCGCGATCGGCAGCAAGAACCTCGTCGACGTCCGTTCGCCCGACGAGTTCTCCGGCCGCCTGCTCGCCCCCGCGCACCTGCCGCAGGAGCAGTCGCAGCGTCCGGGCCACGTCCCGACCGCGCGCAACATCCCGTGGTCCAAGAACGCCAACGACGACGGCACCTTCAAGTCGGACGACGAGCTGCGCGACCTCTACCAGGCCGAGAACGTCGACCTGTCCAAGGACACCATCGCCTACTGCCGCATCGGCGAGCGCTCCGCGCTCACCTGGTTCGTGCTGCACCAGCTGCTCGGCCAGACCAACGTCAAGAACTACGACGGCTCGTGGACCGAGTACGGCAGCCTCGTCGGCGTGCCGATCGAGCTCGGCTCCAACTGAGCAGGCCGCGCCAAGCGAAGCAAGGAGAGCAAGGACATGTGTGGAGCCAAGGCCGGTGGGCCCGAGCTGGCAGGAGTTGACGTGGCCAACGAGACGATCATCCAGGGTTCGGTGACCCGCGACGGTGAGCCGGTCAACGGCTACGTCCGGCTGCTGGACGCGAGCGGCGAGTTCACCGCGGAGGTCCCGACCTCGGCGACGGGCCAGTTCCGTTTCTTCGCCGCCCCGGGCAGCTGGACGCTGCGCGCGCTCGTCCCGGGCGCCACGGTCGACCGTTCGGTCGTGGCCCAGCAGGGCCAGTTCACCGAGGTCGCCATCACCGTCTGATCGGCGGTCGATCGAGGTGACGTCGAGGTGACGAGCCCCCTTCCGGCCCAGCCGGGAGGGGGCTCGCGCGTTCCGGGGCCGCTCCTGCGGGAACACTGGAGGTATGCAGTCGCGACGCCGGCACGTCTACTA
This sequence comes from Streptacidiphilus sp. MAP12-33, assembly GCF_041261265.1. Lineage (NCBI taxonomy): Bacteria > Bacillati > Actinomycetota > Actinomycetes > Kitasatosporales > Streptomycetaceae > Streptacidiphilus > Streptacidiphilus sp. MAP12-33. The sequence continues at coordinate 77,323 of NZ_JBGCCA010000031.1, read as the reverse complement.
CGCCCTGATGGGGAGCTGTCTGCTCCTGATCGTGCTGGCGTGGAACGTGGTGCGCCTGTGGTCCGTCCCGGCGGCCGTCGTGATGAGCCTGGTGGCCATGGTCATCCCGCCCGTCGCCGCGATCGTCGCGAACCGGCGCGGCCCGGACGACCCGTGGTGGGACGACCCGTCGGTGAGCCGGCGGGTCCCGGGCCCGCGCACCCCCGGTCCGAGGCGGCCCCGGCAGCCCCGGTCTCGGTGATCGAACCGCCGCCTCTCGTATGGCGGGCCTCACCGTGAGCGGGGCAGGGGCGCCGACTAGACTCGGGCCAGGACTGTTCCCCACCGATGAGGACATGCAATGACCACGTTCTTCGAGATCCTGCTGGGCGTCATGGCGGTCGCCATCGTGTGGTTCGCGTACTACTCCGTCACCAAGCTCTACCAGGGTCAGCGCTGAACATGATCGAGATCCCCTCCGGCCTGCACAAGGACGTCGTCTCGCTGGCCTTCCTCCTCGGCACCTGGGAGGGTGCGGGAGTCTTCGAGCCGCTTCCTGGCCAGACGAGCCCGGGCGAGGAGAAGTGCAACTTCGGCCAGGAGATCGTCTTCCGGCACGACGGCCGCCCGTTCCTGGAGTTCCGCTCCCGCACCTGGGTGCTGGACGAGCAGGGCGAGAAGGTCCGGCCGCTGGAGAGCGAGCACGGCTTCTGGCGCGTGACCAGCAACCAGCACGGCACCTCGGGTGTGCGTGAGATCGAGTTCTCCTCGGTCCGCGACGACGGCACCGTCGAGATCTGGTACGGCGAGCTGGCCGACGGCAAGCCGCAGATCGACATCGCCACCGACGCCGTCGCCCGCATCGAGGGCGCGCCCGCCTACACCGGCGGCAAGCGGCTGTACGGGTACGTCAACGAGGACCTGATGTGGGTCGGCGAGAAGGCCGCCCCCGAGGTGCCCCTGCGGCCCTACATGTCCGCGCAGCTGAAGAAGGTGCTCAGCCCCGCCAAGCTGATCCAGGACATCGCGGACCTCCCGGACGACGGCATCGCCTTCTTCCGCTGAGTCACCGCTCAGGACGCTCCTGTCCCGTACCCCCCTAGACTCGGGGGTACGGGACTTTTGCGTGCGCGGACCAGACAGGGGCTTTTTCCTCGTGAGCAGTGGCATCGACTGGCAGACGGACCTGCGCCAACGTGGCTACCGGCTCACCCCGCAGCGGCAGCTGGTGCTCCAGGCCGTCGACGAGCTGGAGCACGCCACGCCGGACGAGGTGCTCACGGCGGTCCGGCGCACCGCGGCGGGCGTCAACATCTCCACCGTCTACCGCACCCTGGACCTGCTGGAGGAGCTGGGCCTGGTCACCCACGCCCACCTCGGCCACGGCGCCCCCACCTACCACCTGGCCAGCCGCGACCAGCACATGCACCTGGTCTGCCGCGACTGCGACGAGGTGACCGAGACCGACGTGTCACTCGCCGAGCCGTTGGTGGAATCCCTGCGCCGCACGCACGGTTTCGAGACTGACATGAAGCACTTCGCCATCTTCGGCCGCTGCGCCTCCTGTGCGGCGAAGGCGAAGAACGAGGCTGAGGAGAACCACGCGTGACCACCCAGACCAGTTCGGCCACCGAGTCCGGCTACCGCAGTCCGTTGCTGGACCGCCTGCCCGGCGCGGTCGCGGCCGACGGCGTGGACGCGGGCGTCGCCGCGCACTACGGGGACCTGTTCCGCGAGCAGCGCGCGCTGGCCTCCGGTCAGGGCTTCGTCGACCTGTCCCACCGCGGCGTCGTCACCGTCTCCGGCCCGGAGCGCCTCAGCTGGCTGCACCTGCTGCTGACGCAGCACGTCAGCGAGCTCCCGCCGGGGCGCGCCACCGAGGCGCTGATCCTCTCCCCGAACGGGCACATCGAGCACGCCCTCTACCTGGTCGACGACGGTGCGACGGTGTGGATGCACGTCGAGCCCGGCACGACCGGGGAGCTGGTGGCCTACCTGCAGAAGATGAAGTTCTTCGCCCAGGTCGAGATCGCCGACGCGACGGCCGAGTACGCCGTCGTCTTCGCGGCGTCCGACGCGCCCGTCCCGGACGGGGTCGCGGCGGTGCGCGAACTCGGCCACGGCCGCGACCTGTTCCTCCCGCGCCCGGCGCTCGCCGACGCGGTCACCGGGCTCGGCCCGGCGGCCGGCCTGTGGGCGTACGAGGCGCTGCGCGTCGAGGCACACCGCCCCCGGCTGGGCTTCGAGACCGACCACCGCACCATCCCGCACGAGCTGGGCTGGCTGGAGACGGCGGTCCACCTACAGAAGGGCTGCTACCGCGGCCAGGAGACGGTCGCCCGCGTCCACAACCTCGGCCGCCCGCCGCGCCGCCTGGTCTTCCTCCACCTCGACGGCAGCGAGGAGTCCCTCCCCGCCCACGGCGCCCCGATCCGCCTCGCCTCCGACGGCCCGGAGGGCCGCCCGCTGGGCTTCGTCACCACGGCGGTCCGGCACCACGAGCTGGGGCCGATCGCGCTGGGCCTGGTCAAGCGCAACACGGCGCCGGACGCGCCCCTGCTGGCGGGCACGGTGGCGGCGGCACAGGAGCTGATCGTCGAGGCCTGAGTTGCACCACCTCAGGCGGCGAAGCCGCCAGGGGCGCGGGGAACTGCGCGACAGGCCACTGATGAGCAGATGGTCCCCAACGCGCAGGGCCATCTGCTTTGGGTGGTTGCTCGCGCAGTTCCTCGCGCCCCTGGGGGTTGCAACTAGAAGTCGAGTACCAGGGTGAACGGGCCGTCGTTGGTCAACGACACCTTCATGTCCGCGCCGAAGCGGCCCGTCGCGACGGTCGCGCCGAGGGCGCGGAGCTGGGCGACGACCTCGTCGACGAGGGGTTCGGCCACCGGGCCGGGCGCGGCCGCGTTCCAGGTGGGGCGGCGGCCCTTGCGGGCGTCGCCGTAGAGGGTGAACTGGCTGATCACCAGCAGCGGTGCGTTCAGGTCCGAGCAGGACTTCTCGCCCTCGAGGATCCGCACCGACCACAGCTTCCGCGCCATGAGCGCGGCCTGCTCGGCGGTGTCCTCGTGGGTCACCCCGACCAGGACGCACAGGCCCGGTCCCAGGATGGACCCGACGACCTCGCCGTCGACGGTCACGCTTGCCTCGGTCACCCGCTGAGCCACTGCACGCATGCCCCCATTCTCCGGTACGCCCCGGACGCGCCGGTCGCCGGCCCGACAGGGCCGTTCGTGGGGGCGTGCGGGAGATGTCCGCACGCCCCCACCTGGTCCGGGCAGGGGCCGTGCGCTGGGGATATGCGGCGGTCGTATTTATCACCGTGATTCGCCACGGGCCCGATCGGGTGCAGGCGTCGACGAACCTTCGACCGACGGTGGCACGATGCACCCGTGGGACACCAAGACGACCTCGCCGCGCCCCCTGTGCCCGCGCCCCTCGGGGCCGGCCTCGCCGCGCTGGGCATGGACGAACTGCGCACCCTGCGACGGGAGGCCCAGCAGGAGGAGGCCGACCTGTCCTACCTGCGGCGGCTGCTGCAGGGCAAGGTCGACATCCTGCGGGCCGAGCTGGACCGCCGCAGCCCGCTGGCCGAGGAGCCCGCCGACACCCTTCTGGAGCATCTGCCGGAGATCCTCGCGGACATCCCCTCCCAGGTGCGGCACTCCGCCCGGCACCTGACCGTCTCCACGCCGAGCAGCCGCCAGTACCGCGCCCTCGCGGACGAACTCATGGCCGACGCCCGGTTGGCGGATCTGACCGGTCAGAGTGACGAGCACCTGCTCGCGGCCTGTCGCCGCCTCTCCGCGCACGAGCGCGGCATCTCCCGGCGACGTCACCGGCTGCAGCGGACGGTGGACGAGTGCAGCGCGGAGATCGCACGCAGGTACCGTGAAGGGGAAGCACGCGTCGACGACCTGCTCTCCGGCGGGTGATCCCCGGTTGAGGGCGGTCCCCCTGGAAGGTTCCAAGGCACACCCTCATGTCTGCACCCTCTGCACCCTCCGCTGTTGACCTGCCGGTTCTGGCCGAGGTGGTCCGTTCCGGTTTCGTCGAGGGCCACCACCGCGGTTCGCTGGTGATCCTCGACGCCGACGGTGGCGTCGACTTCGCGCTCGGTGCTCCCGAGCTGCCCGTCTTCCCGCGCTCCAGCAACAAGCCGATGCAGGCCACGGCGGTGCTGCGGACCGGCCTGGAGCTGGAGGGCGAGTTCCTCGCCCTGGCGGCGGCCAGCCACTCCGCGGAAACGTTTCACCTGGAGGCGGTCCGCAAGATCCTCGCCTCCGCGGGCCTGGACGAGTCCGCGCTGCAGACCCCGCCCTCCCTCTCCCTCGACGAGGACGAGGCCGAGGCCTGGATACGCGCCGGCGGTCAGCCCGAGCGCATCCTGATGGACTGCTCCGGCAAGCACGCGGCGATGCTCGCGGCCTGCGTCCGCAACGGCTGGGACACCGCGACCTACCTCGACGAGAACCACCCCGTCCAGGCCGAGGCCCGCGCGGTCCTGGAGGAGCTGAGCGGCGAGCCGGTCGCCGCCGTCGGCACGGACGGCTGCGGCGCGCCCTTGATGGCCGTCAGCCTCGTCGCGCTCGCGCGCGCCTTCCGCGCCCACGTGCTGGCCGACCCCGGCACCCCCCAGCGCCGCGTCGCCGACGCGATGCGGGCCCACCCCGAGTACGTCGCCGGCACCCGCCGCATCGACACCTGGCTGATGCGCGCGGTCCCCGGCGCGATGGCCAAGATGGGCGCGGAGTCCGTTCAGGCCGTCGCCCTCGCGGACGGCCGCGCGCTCGCCTTCAAGATCGACGACGGAGCGAAGCGGGCCCTCGGCCCGGTCCTCGCCGCCGCCCTGCGCCGCATGGGGGTCTCCACCCCGGACGACACCCTCGACCGCATCGCGGCTGCGCCGCTCCTCGGGGGCGGAGCCCCCGTCGGCGCGGTCCGCGCGGCGTTCTAGGCGGTACTTCTCGGGGCGCAGGGACGTTGCACCGCCCAGGCGGCGCAGCCGCCTTCAGGGGCGCGAGGAACTGCGCGAGCAACCACCCTGTGCGGATGGCCCTGCGCGTTGAGGACCATCCGCTCATCAGTGGCTTGTCGCGCAGTTCCTCGCGCCCCTGAGGTGAGTGCAGCTACCTGAGGGAGCGAAGAGCTATCCCTCGGAGCCGGTGATGCGGCCGAAGGCCTCGAGGTTGCGGGTGGACTCGCCGCGCTTGACGCGCCACTCCCATTCGCGGCGGATCGCCGTCGCGAAGCCGAGCTCGAGCAGGTGGTTGAACGGCTCGTCCGCGTTCTCCAGCACGGTGCCCAGCAGTCGGTCGATCTCCTCCGCCGTCACGGCGGTCAGCGGCAGGCGGCCGGCCAGGTAGACGTCCCCGAGCCGGTCCAGGGCGTACGCGAGACCGTAGATCCGGGTGTTGCGCTCCAGCAGCCAGCGGTAGAACTCCTCGAAGTTCTCGTCCGGCCGTCGCACCACGAACGCGTTCAGCGACAGCGTCTGCTCGCCCACGCGCAGCGAGCACGTCGTGGAGAGCTTGCGGGTGCCCGGGAGCTGGGCCACGAACGTCCACGGGTCGCCGGACGGCTGCTCCCAGCCGACGCCGGACTCCTCCAGCGCGGTGCGCAGCACCTCGGCGACCCGGTCTCGTGTGCTCTGTTCACCCATGCTCGGCACGTTACCGTGCCGTAGCGGCGGCCATCCCACGGGACTGCGCGGCGCGCGTGCGGGCGATCGAGTCGGCGTACAGCTCGGCGGTCGTCCGGGCGGCCGCGTCCCAGCCGAAGGCGCGCGCGTGGCGGGCCGCCGCCGCGCCCATACGGGCGCCCAGCTCGGGGTGGTCGACGAAGCGGCGCAGGATCCGCGCCCAGGCGCGGGGGTCGTGGCCGTGGACCAGGAATCCCGTCTCGCCGTCGCGGACGGCGACGGGAAGGCCGCCGACGGCGGCGGCGACCACGGGGGTGCCGCAGGCCTGCGCCTCCAGGGCGACCAGGCCGAAGGACTCGCTGTGGGAGGGCATCACCAGCGCGGTCGCGGCCCGGTACCAGTCCGCGAGCTCCGCGTGCGAGACGGGCGGCTGGAAGCGGACGACGTCGCAGACGCCCAGCCTCGCGGCGAGCTTCTGCAGGGCCTCGGGCTTGGCCAGGCCGCTGCCGCTGGGACCGCCCACGATGGGGACGACGATGCGTTCGCGCAGTTCGGGCGACTCGTCCAGCAACTGCGCGACGGCGCGGACGAGCACGTCGGGGGCCTTGAGGGGCTGTATTCGCCCGGCGAACAGCAGCACCACCGCGTCCGGCGGCAGTCCCAGCCGGGACCGGATGGCCCGCACCCGCTGCGCCTCGGCGGCGGGATCGAAGGTGGCCTCGAACGACCCGGCGGCAGGCTTGCCGAGGGCGTCCCCGACGGGGCCGGTGGGCGTCGCCGTCGCGGGCCGGAACACCTCCAGGTTCACTCCGGGGTGGACGACGGACAGCTGCCCGGGATGCGCGCCGTAGTGGTGCGCGAGCTGCTGCGCCTCCTCGTCGGTGTTGGCGATCAGCCGGTCCGCCGCCGCCACGACCTGGGACTCGCCGATGACCCGGGCTGCGGGCTCGGGGGTGTCACCCGCGGCGAGAGAGGCGTTCTTGACCTTGGCCATGGTGTGCATGGTGTGCACCAGCGGCACGCCCCAGCGGTCGGCGGCCAGCCAGCCGACCTGGCCGGAGAGCCAGTAGTGCGAGTGCACGACGTCGTAGTGGCCGGGCCGATGCCCGGCCTCGGTGCGCAGCACGCCGTGCGTGAAGGCGCACAGCTGCGCCGGGAGGTCCTCCTTGAGCAGCCCCTCGTACGGCCCTGCCGTGACATGCCGCACCAGTACCCCAGGAGCCAGCTCGACCAGCGGCGGGAGCTCGGAGGCCGTGGCCCGGGTGAAGATCTCCACCTCGGTCCCGAGCTCCGCGAGGCGCTTGGAGAGCTCCACGACGTAGACGTTCATGCCCCCAGCGTCGCCGGTTCCCGGCTGGTGCAGGGGGGAGGTGTGCACGCTCAGCATGGCGACTCGGGCGGGCTGATGGGTCACCGCTCGTCCTCTTTCCGGTCCTGGGCCGTCTGCCTCGTCCTTCGACACTGGTGCAACCGGCTTGTCGGCCCAGCGATTCCCGCCCGGACTCCACGGTACCTGGGCGCTCACCCGAGGTGCTGGCCGGGCGGTCGCCCGGATACGCTGCGTGACATGAGTGCGGTGGTGCAGGGCAGGGGAGCGGGACGGCCGGGAAAGCCGGTCGGCGCGGTCACCCGGGGCACCACCAACCCGAACCGGCTGCGGCGCCAGGACCGCTGGATCGCCCACATCCTTGCCCCGGCACTGCGGCGCGCGCCGCTCGCGCCGGTCGCCGTGGACCTCGGCTACGGCGCCGCCCCGTGGACGGCGGTCGAGCTGTTCGACCGGCTGCGGACGGTACGGGCGGACGTGCGGACGGTCGGCATCGAGATCGAGCCGGAGCGCGTCGCGGCCGCGCAGCGGGTGGCACGGCCGCCGGCGCTCACGTTCCGCCGGGGCGGCTTCGAGGTTCCGCTGGACGGCGGCGAGCGCCCGCTGCTGATCCGCGCGGCGAACGTCCTGCGCCAGTACGAGGAGGCCGAGGTCGAGGCGGTGTGGGCGCGGCTGTGCGCGCGGCTGGCGCCCGACGGGCTGCTCGTCGAGGGCACGTGCGACGAGATCGGCCGCAAGCAGGTCTGGGTCGCGCTCGGCCCCGAGGGCCCGCGGACGCTGACGCTCTCCACGCATCTCGCGTCGCTGGACCGGCCCTCGGACCTGGCGGAGCGGCTGCCGAAGGCGCTGATCCACCGCAACGTTCCGGGCGAGCCGGTCCACGCCTTCCTCCGTGACCTCGACCGCGCGTGGGCGGCGGCCGCGCCCTACGCGGACTTCGGCGTGCGCCAGCGCTGGCTGGCCACGACCCGCACGGTCGCGGAGCTCTGGCCCCTCACCGACACGCCCGCCCGCCGCCGCCTGGGCGAACTCACCCTCCCGTGGTCCGCGGTGGCGCCGACCTGAGGTTGCACCCACCTCAGGCGGCGCAGCCGCCAGAGGCGCGGAGCTCTGCTGATCAGCGGCTCCTCCCCCAGCCTTCGGCCGGGAGGTGCCCCTGAGGTGCCCCCTGCGGCGCGCGAGCAACCCACCCGAGGCGGATGCCCTGCCCGTTCGGTGCGCCACGTGGGTGGGTGGCTTGTCGCGCACGCAGTTGACCGAGCAGAGCCGCGCGTCCCTGGACAGTGCGGCGTCCCTTCTCTGGTCGTTCACAGTCATCCATGGCAACATCCCAGCAACCTATCTGACGCATCGTCAGAACTGCGCGGGCTCTGGAGGCTGTCGTGTCACGCTCTCGCCGCTGGGACTGCGTCATCCTCGCCGTCACCGCGCTCGCGCTCGTGCCGACGGCCGCCGTGCCCGCCCGGGCTGCCGCGCCCGCCACCGTTCCGGAGTCGCGCTCCGCGCGTCTGGCCGCGCTGCAGGCGGAGATCGCGTCCCTGTACCAGCAGGCCGAGGCCGCCACCGCCGCCTACGACGCCGCGACGCAGGCCGTCACCCAGCAGCAGGCCCAGATCCTCGCGCTCGCGCGCGAGATCGTCGCCCAGCAGGCGCAGGTGGACCAACTCACCTCGCTCGTCGGGCAGATCGCCGCCGCGCAGTACGACGGCACCGCCCTCGCCGGCAGCCAGACGCTACAGCTCCTGCTCGCGCAGGACCCGAGTGCCTACCTCGCCCAACTCCCGCTCGTCTCCCAGGCCACCACCTCCGTCGCCGGAACCCTGAGCCGGCTCCAGCAGGCCAAGGCCGCCCTCGCCGCCTACGGGGAGCAGGCCACCGCGGACTGGGAGGCGCTCGCCAAGGACCAGGCCGCCGCCGCGACCGCCGTCGCGGACATCAAGGGGAGGCTCGGGCACGCCCAGGCGCTCCTCGCCTCCCTCTCCGGCCCCGACCTGGCTGCTCTCCAGCAGCTTCAGGCCGCCTCCGCCTATGCCGCGCAGATGGCCTGGCGCGGCTCGCTCACACCCGCCGAGCTGGCACGGCAGGCGTCGGGCGCGGCGCGGGCGGTCATCGCCTACGCCGTGGCGCAGATCGGCAAGCCGTACCTGTGGGGCGGTGTGGGCCCGGCCAGTTTCGACTGCTCGGGGCTGGTGATGCGGGCGTGGCAGGCCGCCGGCGTCGACATTCCCCGGACCTCGCAGGAGCAGTGGGCGGGGCTGCGGCATGTGTCCGTCTCCGACCTGCGGCCCGGCGATCTCATCGTCTACTTCCGTGACGCGACGCACGTCGCGCTCTATGTCGGCGACGGGGCGATCATCCAGGCCCCCCACCCCGGCGGGGTGGTGGAGCTGGCCGCCGCCGGCTCGATGCCCATTCTGGGCGTGGTCCGGCCCGGCTGACGAGATCGCAAAGGCCGATTTCACTCGAACGAGCTATCGAATCCTTATGGTGGATTGACGGCCCATCAGTCCACCATGGGTCCGTGCGACAACTCCTGCAACACCTGCTCGAAGATGCCGTAGGCGTCCGAGCCGAACAGCACGAACCGCGCCTCGTCCAGCAGCCCGCCGAGGTCACCGCTCCGCCCCAGCTCCAGGACCGCGCCGAGCGCGATCCGCGCCGCGCTCTCCACCGGCCAGCCGTAGACGCCGGTCGAGACCGCCGGCAGCGCCACGCTGCGCGCGCCCAACTCCGCCGCCACCCGCAGCGACTCGCGATAGCACGAGGCGAGCAGCTCCGTCCGCCGCGCCAGCTCCGCGGCTCCCTCGTCCGGACCCGGATGGACCGGTCCGACGGTGTGGATCACCCAGCGGGCCGGCAGCCGGCCCGCCGTCGTGGCCACCGCCTGCCCGGCGGGCAGGCCCTTGCCGTAGTGCCCGGCGCGCAGCTCGCGGCAGGCGGCCAGGATCTCCGGTCCGCCCGCGCGGTGGATCGCCCCGTCCACCCCGCCGCCGCCCAGCAACGAGGAGTTCGCCGCGTTGACGATCGCGTCCACCTGCTGCCGGGTGATGTCACCCTGGGTCAGCGTGATCTCCATCACGGGCTCCCTTCGGTCGTTCGCACCGTATCCGGGGCGGGCGGGGCGCCGCATCCGCAATACCGCCCATGCGGCGCACGGAAACTGGCCCGTGCGGGAGAGCGCCGGTGGTGCCCCGGCGCCCGAAGCGGATGGGGAGGCTCCGTGGAGCCTTCGTACCGGCCGCGAGGAGGCCGCCAGATCATGGTGTTGGGTGGGCACTGCGCACGCCGCCCAGCCGTTACCGACTCGGAGAGAGGGAGGTAGCCGATGTCCGCCCACGCCGGAGCTGCTTCCAGCGCAGCCGATCAGCAACGTCCCGCAGGCGCGCCGATACCGCGTCCGCGTCTCTCGAGCACCGATGCGGCCCGGGTCGGTGCCGCGTCCGCGCACCCCGCCAACCTCACCGGCATGCCACGTCCCGGCGGCCCGGTCCCGCCGCTTTCGGTGCTGCTGATCGAGGACGACGACGCCGGAGCGGAGTCCGTGCGCAACCTGCTCGCCGAGCTCGGCTCCGAGGTGGCCTTCCGCTGGGCGCGGAGCCTCGCCGAGGCGCTGCCGCTGCTCGGCCACGACACCGCCTGCGTCCTGCTCGACCTCGAACTGCCCGACTCCAGCGGCCTGGAGGACATCCGCACACTGCTGCGCCGCGCTCCGCACACGGCCGTACTCGCCGTCACCGGCACGGTCGACGTCCACCTCGGCGCGGCGGCCGTCGCCGCCGGCGCGCAGGACTTCCTGGTCAAGCAGGAGATGGACGGCCGGCTGCTGACCCGCGCCGTGCGCTACGCCGTGGAGCGCAAGCGGGCCGACGAGTCCCAGCGCCGCCTGGTCGAGGCGGAGCTGCGCGGCCAGGAGAACGCGCGCCTGCAGCGCCACCTGCTGCCCACCCCGCTGCTCGACGGCGCGGGGCTGAGCTTCCACGCCCGCTACCGGCCCGGCCGCCGCCGGGCGCTGCTCGGCGGGGATTTCTACGACGCCGTCCGCACCGCCGACGGCACGGTCCACGTCGTCATCGGCGACGTCTGCGGCCACGGCCCCGACGAGGCCGCCCTCGGCGTCGCGCTGCGGATCGCCTGGCGCACCCTGGTCTTCGCCGGACTCACCGGCGAGGCGCTGCTCGGCACGCTCCAGCGGGTGCTGGAGCACGAGCGCCGCAGCGAGGAGATCTTCGCGACGCTGTGCATGCTCGCCATCCGGCCCGACGAGGACGTGGCCGAGCTGCACCTGGCCGGGCATCCAGCCCCGCTGCTGCTGCGCGAACAGGGCCCGCCCGAGCTGCTGCCCTACGACGACGCCGGTCCCGCGCTGGGCCTGCTCGCCGACGGTCAGGGCCACTGGCCTCCGGCCAAGGTCGAGCTGGCCGAGGGCTGGGCGCTGATGCTCTACACCGACGGCCTGATCGAGGGCCGGATAGGCGCCGGCACCCGCCGCCTGGGTCAGGAGGGGCTGATCGACATGATCGGCGACCACCACCAGCAGGGCGGCCTGCGCGACGCGCTGCTGATCGACACGGCGATGTCCGAGGTCGAGGACCTCAACGGCGGCGCGCTGGCCGACGACGTGGCGGTGCTGCTGCTCACCAGGTCGGCCTGACCGGGTCAGCCGCTCACCAGGGTCCGTACGGCCCCATGTGATCGTGCTTCTTCTGGCCGTTCTTGCCACCGCGTGAGGGCGACACCCGCTTGACCGCAGGCCGCACGTCGACCATGTAGACGATCGAGGCCACCAGGCCGATCAGCCCGAGAAAGAGACCCATCCCCGGGACGAAGCTGACGGCAGCACCGACGGCCAGGATGATCAGCCAGAACGGCTTGGTCTGCTTGTCCGCGGCACGGAACGCGTCCTCGCGGCGGAAGGCCGCGTCGATCAGGGTGAACACCTTGAACGCCACGAGCGCCAGCGACACCCAGCCCAGGAACGTGCCGAACGCGTCCGTGAGGATCCCGGAGGCGGATAGCTGGTTCATCGCCACTCCTTGTTGCGGTCGCGCGGGCAGCCCGGTGACACGTTCATCGTGTCATGACAACGGCCGGGGCACACGAGACGTGCCCCGGCCGTCGGCGTGGATCCCGGTGGATCCGGTGGTGCGGTCAGCCGTTCGCGCGGGGCTTGCGCGCGGTGGTCTTCCGCGCCGGCTTCGGCGCGGGGGCCTCGGCCACGGGGGCCTCCGCCGCCGGCGTGTCCTCGGTCTGCGTGTCCTCGGTTCGGGCCGCGAACACGTCCGCCTTGGCGACCGGCGCCGCCGGAGCCTCGATGGCCGGCTCGCCGTCCGCCTCGGCTCCGTTGAACTGGCGGTCGACGACGGCCTTGCCGCGCGCGGCCAGGTCGTCGTAGGCCTCGCGCGCCTTCACGGCGAACTCGGCCGCCCGGCCGACGCTCTGCAGGGCCAGGCCCTGGGCCTTCTCCTGCAGCGACTTCAGGTCCGTCGGCAGCGTCTGCACGGCCTCGGAGACCTTGACCTGCGCCTCGTTCAGCCGGGTCTGCGCCTCGCCGAGCTTGGCGGTGGCCTTCTCCTGCGCGGCCTTGCGGTCCGAGGCGAGCGCCGCGGCCCGCTCCGGCACGGTCTTGAGCTTCTCCACGGCCAGGTCACCGGCACCGGCGAGCGCGTAGAGAGGCGTCGGGTCGGACAGGGTCTTACGGAGGTCCTCAGCGATCGCCATTGGAAATCCTCCCCTTTCGTGCGTTCTCTTCGAGGGTCTGCGGCTCGTCTTGGTCGGCCTGGTGGACGCCGTTCTCCTTGAGGAACGAGTCGTACACGGCGAGCAGTACCTGCTTCTGCCGCTCGTCGATCAGCGGGTCGGCGAGGATCGCCGTCCGCAGCCCGAGCCCGTGCTCCTCGCGCTCCTCGAGAATCCCCGCCTGCACGTAGAGCGTCTCCGCGGAGATCCGCAGGGCCTTGGCGATCTGCTGCAGGATCTCCGCGCTGGGCTTGCGCAGCCCGCGCTCGATCTGACTCAGATACGGATTCGACACCCCTGCGGCGTCCGCGAGTTGCCGCAGCGAGTACTGCGCGTGCCGCCGCTGCTCCCGGATGTACTCGCCGAGCGACCCGACGTTCAGTGAGGCCATGCCGCCATGCTGCCGCACCGTGCTTGCAATTGCAAGCACGGTGCTAACTTTCGTACGCGCGTGTCCCGGGAGGTCTTCGGTGCTGATGCTCCGTCGGACAGGGGCGGCGCTCGTCGCCGCCGTGTCGGCGACGGAGACCACGGTGGGCGATCACGCGCCGGTCACGCGCCGGAACAATACGTTTGCCCAGCTCAGTAGCGCGTGGTGGTGTGTGTCGCATGGATATGGAGACGACACTCGCGCACTTCGACCGACAGATGCGCCGGGAGGCCCGCCCCGATCACGCGCTGGCGCGCGTCGAGCGGGTCGGGGACGTGGTGCGGCAGGTGGGGCCGGGGGAGCTGTGGAACGGGGTGCTCTGGTCGGGGCTGGACGCGGCCGGGGCGGACGAGGCGATCGCGCGGCAGGTGGCCGAGTACGGCGCGCGGCCGGACGTCGAGAGCTTCGAGTGGAAGCTGTACAGCCATGACCAGCCCGCCGACCTCGGGGTGCGGCTGACGGCGGCCGGGTTCGCCGCCGAGGACACGGAGGCGCTGATGGTCGCCGAGGCCGCGGTCGTCGCCCGGATCGCGGCGCCGCTGCCGGACGGCGTCGAACTGGTGACGGTGGCCGACGCCGCCGGCGTGGACCTGGTGGCCGCCGTGCACGACGAGGCCTTCGCCGTCGGCACGGGCCCGCGGATCAAGGCGCGCCTGCTCGCCCAGCTGGAGGTCGCCCCGGAGAGCCTGCAGGTGCTGCTGGCCATGGCCGGGGACCGGCCGGTCTGCGCGGCGCGGATGGACTTCAACGAGGGCACCGACTTCGCCGGTCTGTGGGGCGGCGGCACCGTCGCCGAGTGGCGCGGCCGCGGCATCTACCGGGCGCTGGTGGCCCACCGGGCCCGGGTGGCCGTCGAGCGCGGCTACCGCTACCTCTTCGTCGACGCCTCCGACCAGAGCCGCCCGATCCTGGCCCGGCTCGGCTTCGCGCAGCTCGCCACGACGACGCCCTACGAGTACCGGGTGCGGTAGGGCACCGGCCCGGCCGGTGCCGGAGCCACGGGCGGACGTCGTGCCGGGGCCCGCGCCTTTCGGTGCCGCCGGGGCTTCGCTAGCCTCCACATCGATCGTCCCGAGACCGCCCCGCGATCGGCTGCCGTTCGGCGCGGCCGCCTCGCACTGTCGCACCGAGTGGAGCCGCAGGCCGCATGGAGCACCAGGAGAACGCGCAGCCAACCTCCGCAGGGGCGCCGCACGCGGGTCCGTCCGCGGCGGGGATCCCCTCCCAGGCCGCGCCGGTCGACGCGCCCGTCGACGCGCCGCCCGCGGTGTCGACCTGCTATCGCCACCCGGACCGCGAGTGCTACGTGCGCTGCACCCGGTGCGAGCGCGTCATCTGTCCGGACTGCATGCGGGCCGCCTCCGTCGGCTTCCACTGCCCCGAATGCCTGCGCGAGGGCGTGAAGTCGCAGCGCCGGGCGCGGACGGTCTTCGGCGGGCGGATCGCCGGCGGGCCGCCGATCGCGACGATCACGCTGATCCTGCTCAACCTGCTCGCCTACGTCGGCGAGCTGCGTGACACCACGGTGGTCGACCGCTTCGACCTGCTGGGCCGGGGCTACACCTCTCCCGGGCAGCCGATCTTCATCTGGCCGGGCGTGCTGCCGGACGGGGCGACGGCCGTCGGCGTCGCGCACGGCGAGTACTACCGCCTGCTGACCTCGGCGTTCCTGCACGCGTTGCCGGCGGGCGGCATCGGGATCTTCCACATCCTGTTCAACATGATCTGGCTGTGGCGCCTCGGTCCGGTGATGGAGGCCCAGCTCGGCCGGGCCCGCTACGTGGCGCTCTACCTGGTCGCCGCGCTGGGCGGGTCGACCGCTGTCTACCTGCTGGCGCCGGACACCCCCACGCTCGGTGCCTCCGGTGCGATCTTCGGGCTGGTCGGCGGGTACTGGGTGATGAGCCGCCGGCTGCGCAACGACCCGCTGGGCGGCAACGGCCTGCTGGCCATGTTCGTGCTGTGGATGGTCGTCTCGGCCGGGATCGACTCCTGGCAGGGCCACCTCGGCGGTCTGCTCGCCGGCCTGGCGGTCGGGGCGGGATTCGCCTTCGCGCCGCGCGGCAAGGTGCGGCCGTGGGCGCAGGCCGGTGCGGTGGTGCTGGTGTTCGCGGTGCTGACAGCACTGGTGCTGTGGGAGACGAGCAGGCTCGGGGTGGGCTGAGCCCTCAGGGACGACGACGAGGGGCCGGGTGGCGTGAGCCGCCCGGCCCCTCGTCGTGTGTGCCGTCAGCCGTGGTGGTGGCCGCCGCCGAAGTCGGAGGAACCGGAGGAGCCGGACCAGGACGAGCCGCTGTCGTGGTGGCCGTGGTGCTGGCTGTGGTGACTGTCGACGCCCTGGTGACCGCCGTGGTGGTGGCCCCCGTGGTGCTGCGTGGCGCCAGGGAGGCCGGGGTCGGTCCACGGCATCCGCGTCGGGTCGGAGTCCGGCAGGTAGGACAGCCCGTCCCGCGGTGGGAACGGGACGGGGCGTTGCGGGTGTCCGCCCGCCTGGCGCCTCTTCTGCGCACGGTCCACGGCCACCGGTACCAGGACCGCGACGACAGCGACGACGATCAACAACCCGATCAGCATCTCCTGCTCCCCCTTCGCCTCGGGCTTTCGAGGTCACTGTGCCCAGCCCGGTCCGGGCCCACAACACATCTGATCCAGATCTGAGGTTCCGGTCTCGCCCGGCATCTTGAACGCGTTCAAAAAGCTGCTACGCTCCTCTCGAGCGCAGGATTTGAACGCGTTCAAGAATCGCTTGATCGAAGGTCGAAGGGCTGCCGAGATGAACTCCACCGTCGTCACCTACGTGGTCTACCTGGCGTTGAGCCTGTCGCTCACGGTCTGGGTCGGCCGGACGCTGAGCCGGGCGGGCCGCGTGTTCCTGGCGGACGTCTTCCACGGGAACGAGAAGCTGGCCGAGGCCGTGAACCACCTGCTGGTGGTCGGCTTCTACCTGGTCAACCTGGGTTTCGTCGCACTGTGGCTGCGCGTCGGCGACAACGACGTGCAGGACGTGCCCGGGGTGTTCCGCGCCCTGTCCTACAAGGTCGGCACGGTGCTGCTGGTCCTGGGTGTGATGCACCTGCTCAACGTCTACGTGCTCAACCGCTTCCGGGTCAGCGCCCGGACGCGCAACGAGCCCAGGCCGCCGGTCCCGCCGACCGGCTGGACCCTGCCCACCGCGCCGCCCGTCGCTCCGCAGGTCTGAGCGATGTCCCACGCGCAGCCGCCGGTGCGGCGGTCGCGGCAGTCGCAGCCGGCCACGGACCGGGGAGCCGGCGACGCTCCGGTCCACTGGCTGACGGTGCTGTCCGATCCGGACTGCCCTCTGTGCAGCTTCCTGCGCCGCTGGCTGGAGCGGCAGCGGCAGCTCGTGCCGCTGTACTTCGTCGACGTGGGCTCGGCGGAGGCCAGGGCCAGGTTCCCGCAGCTGGACCAGGTGCGGGCGCAGGCCGAGATCACCGTGGTCGGCGACGCGGGCCAGGTCTACGAGGGCCAGGCGGCCTGGATCGTCTGCCTGTGGGCGCTGGCCGGCCACCGGACCATTGCGCACCGGCTCAGCACGCCGGCCGGGCTTCCGCTCGCCCGGGCGGCGGTGGTCGCGGCGGCGACGGGGCGCAAGCTCCTGACCCGCCGCGACGGGGGAGGGGGGACGGGAACGGCTGCGGCGACCGCGCGGGGGGCGGCCGCCGCAGCCGCGACCGGCCCAGGGGACGACGATCCCTCCTGCGGCGCCGACTGCCGGGCATGGTCCGGATAGCCTCGATCCGTGACCGACGAACTGCCAGCCCCGTCCACCGAGACCCCGGCCGCCACCGCGCACGCGGAGCAGCCGGAGAGCTCGGAGCATCCGGAAGGCGCGGAGAACGCGAAGACGGCGAAGAGCGAGCGAACCCGCGCGCTGATCCTGGAGACGGCCATGCGCCTGTTCCAGGAGCGGGGCTACGAGAAGACCACGATGCGCGCGATCGCCGCGGAGGCGGGCGTCTCGGTCGGGAACGCCTACTACTACTACCAGGGCAAGGAATTCCTGATCCAGGGGTTCTACGACCGGATGACCTACGAGCACCTGGTCGACGCCCGCGCCCGGATGGAGGGCCGGACCGACTTCTCGGACCGGCTCACCATCGCCCTGGAGTCGTGGATCGACTGCGCCGCGCCGTACCACGAGTTCGCCGCGCAGTTCTTCCGGACCGCGGCGGATCCGGACAGCGCGCTGAGCCCCTTCTCCAACGAGTCCCACCCGGCCCGCGAGACGGCCGTCCAGCTCTTCCGTGAGGTTCTGGACGGCTCCGACCTCGGCCCGAAGATCGACCCGGAGCTGGACGAGCTGCTGCCCGACCTGCTCTGGCTGCACCTCATGGTCGTCGTCCTGTACTGGGTCTTCGACCGCACCGACGACACCGAACGCAGCCGGGCCTTCGTCAAGCGCTGCGCCCCGTTCGTCGCCAAGCTCGTCACCCTGTCGCGCTACCGGGTCTTCCGCCCGCTGGTTCGCGACGCGGTGGACATGATCAAGGAATTCGTCCTGCCGACCATCGGCCACACGTCGATCGGCAAGGCGACCGTCGTCCGTCCGGCTGCCGCGAAGGCAGGGGCCGAGGGCGGCACCAAGCGCAGGCGGCGCGCCAAGGACTGACCCGAGCCCGGCTCGGTCCCTCCGGCGCGGCCGCAGGAGGGGAGACCAGGGTGAGCGGCAGAGTGATCAGTGGGGATGCGTGGCCACCGTCGGCCACCGCCACCGCCACCGCCACCGCCGCCGTCGACGACATGGCGCGCCTTCCGTGGCGCGGCCTCGGCGAGGGCTTCACGCTCTCCCTGCTCCTCGGCCTGGCGCTTGGCCTGTCCGGCGTGGGACTGGGCCTCGGTCTGATCGCCGCAGCAGTGACGGCCCACTGGCCGGAGCGGCTCGGAGGGACGCGATGAACGCGACCGAGGGCGTGGCCTGCGTGCGCCAGCGAGACGGCCTGCTGTGGCGTGCCGCGACGATCGGTGTCGCACTGTTCGTTGCGGTAGGGGGATTGCTGCTCGTGCTGACGATCACCGCGCTCGCGACCTTCTTCGTCGGTCCTTTCTCGCTGCTCATCCCCCTCGGGGCGCTTTTCGCTGCGATCGCGGCCCTGTCGACATGGTCGCAACGGACACGTGCGGCTGAGTGGTGTCCCGAGTGCGGTGGGGTCCTGTCCGCCGCTGTCATCGAGGCCGCTCGCATCGACGACTCCGGCGAACTGCGGCTGCGCGCGGTGTACACGTGCGCCGTGGTGGAGCACCGCAGCTGGCGCTGGGCGGACGAAGGCGGGCCACTGCGCGCCGAAGGAGCTTCGTCCCGAGAAGAGCCCCGAGAAGAGGCCCGAGTGAACGCACCAGGTTCGCCGACCCGGACGGCACCAGGGCGGGCCGACCGGTGAGCCGGGAGGTGGGCAGATTCGCCTTGGTCTGGATGCTGGTCACCTTCGGTCTCCCACTGGCCTTCGGCCTGTGGCCGCTCCTGCCGTTCGCGCTGGCGCTCGGCCTGCTGACGGCGGCTGTCCAGGTTCCGGTGCTGATGGGCCTCCACGGTCTCGCGACGCTCTGGCCGCGGATGTCCTACCGCCTCGCGGTGGCCGTGTTCGCCGGTGTGCTGACCCTCGTGCTGTTCGCGTCCGTCGCCGGGCGACTGCTGGTCGTGCCGGTCTTCCTCGTCTACCCGATCCACCTCGTCGCGGCCAGGGAACCGCACCCGAGCCGGCAGGCGCGGCGGGGGACGCAGGACTGCCCGGTCTGTGCGGGCCCGGCCCGCATGGACCGCGTGGTGGCGGCACCCGCGCGGGAGGGCGGCGGTCTGCGCGCCGTCTACCTCTGCACACCGCACCAGCACGAGAGCCGGCGCGGCGTGGACGGCGCAGGTCCGTTGCGCCCGCTGGACGCGGTCGGCATCGCGGCGCCGAAGGCCGGTGCCGATCCGGCCGGGACCGCGGCGCTCGCCGGGCTGCGGGTCGCTGTCGAGCCGGAGGCCTGAGAGGTCGCGGGAGGTCGCCCCGACGGGGCGTGGCATGCTGCACGGGTGAACGACCAGCAAGACCCGCTTCGCCGCCGCAACCCGATCGGGGCCCACGTGCCCGTCGCCGCCCGCGGGCTCGTGGGCACCGGGCTCGCCTATGCGGAGCGGATCGGCGCCGAGGCCGTCCAGGTCTTCGTCGCCAACCCGCGTGGCTGGGCCACGCCCGTCGGCAACCCGGCCCACGACCGCGCCTTCCGTGAGGAGTGCGCGCGGCGGGACCTGCCCGCCTATGTCCACGCCCCCTACCTGATCAACTTTGGCTCCGACTCGGCCGCGACCCGCGAACGCTCTGCGGAGTCCTTGCGGCACTCGCTCGTGCGCGGGCGCGCGATCGGGGCGCGCGGCGTGGTCGTCCACACCGGCTCGGCGGTAGGCGCGGGCCGCAGGGCGGAGGCGATGGGGCAGGTCAGGGCGGACGTCCTGCCGCTGCTGGACCAGGTGGAGGCGGACGGTCTGCCCCCGCTGCTGCTGGAGCCGACGGCGGGGCAGGGCGAGTCGCTCTGCTCGCGGATCGAGGACCTCGCCGAGTACGCGGACGCGCTGGACTTCCATCCCGCGCTCGGTGTCTGCCTCGACACCTGCCACGTCTTCGCGGCCGGCCACGACCTCGCCGTGGCGGGCGGGGTGGCCCGGGCGCTGGACCTGCTGGAGCGGTCGTTCGGCCCGGGCCGGCTGAAGCTGATCCACGCCAACGACTCCAAGGACGTCGTCGGCGCGCGCAAGGACCGTCACGCGAACATCGGTGACGGCCGCATCGGGGCGGAGCCCTTCGCCGAGCTGTTCCGCCACCCGGCGACGGCGGGCGTCCCGCTGATCCTGGAGACCCCGGACCGCAGCGCCGCCCCGGGCTTCGGCCACGCCGAGGACGTGGTGACCCTCAAGCTCCTGCGGGGCGAAGCCCCGTAAGGGCGCGGGGCTCTGCTGATGTGCGGCTCCTCCCCAGCCTTCGGCCGGGAGGTGCCCCGGAGGTGCCCCCTGCGTGGGCGCGAGCAACCAACGGGGTGCGGATGGCCCTGAGTGCCCCGGACCTGTCGCGGCCACGCGGCGGAGCCTCGCGCCCCTGGGTCGGGTGCGGCTCCCCGCGGGAGCGGAGCCTCGCGCCGCTGGGTCGGGAGCGGCTCCCTGCGGGAGCGGGAGCCTCAGAACACGTCCGGGCACCACGGTGCGCGGTCGGTGCGGAGCACCCGCTGCGCGGCCCGGAGGCCGCCCTCGCGACGCGGCTCCAGCAAGCCCGCCTCCGCCAGCCGGCCGAGCGTGCTGTGGCCGAAGTACACGGCCGCCAACTGGCTGACGTCGAGGGCGAAGTCGACGACCGCGTCGTCCGTCGAACCCGACGCGAGACAGCGGCCGGTGCCGTCCTCGGCCGCGTCGAGGACGAAGCGGCCGGCGGTGTAGCCCATGGTGTCGGAGACGTCGAACACGACGCGCCCCGGCGCGTCGTAGGTGCGGGCGGAGAAGGCCTGCGCCACGTCGAGGATGCGGACCCAGAGGAAGTCCCCGGTGCTGTCGTTGTTGTCGACGCACGCGCGCTGGTCGTGCAGGGCCAGCGGCAGCGGCGAGTCCGGGGCCAGGTCCCAGACCTCGACGCGCTGGATCCAGTCGACCTGGAGGGCGTAGCGCCACAGCGCGGCCTCCGCCGCCCAGTCGACGGCGAAGTAGTCCTCGACCTTGAGCGTGGTCTGCTGCGGCACCCAGTTGCGCCACCCGCCGTCGGAGATCCGGTAGGCCAGCAGGCCCGCGGGGACACCCGCCGCGTCGCGGTAGAGGGCGACCAGCGGCTCCTTGAAGGTGTCGCCGGGGTCGACGATCTCGCCGGTCTTGTTGCGCCAGACGAAGTCCTCGCGGGAGACCGCGCCGGGTCGGGTGCGGCGGAAGCGGTCGTGGAGCTCCGGGCCGATCTTGCCGTACTCGGCCATGGTGATCAGTTCGATGCTGCCCTCGTCGGACGCGGCCGGGACGCGGATGCCGCCCGCGCGGTGCTTGTCGATGAGGCTGCCGCGCTGGGCGGTGGCCGGGCCGAAGCCGTAGCGGCCGTAGATGCCGAACTCGGCGGCGATCAGCATGGCGAAGGCCTCGCCGCGGGCGACGGCCGCGTCGAGGTCCTGGCGCATCATCCGGTTGAGCAGGCCGCGGCGGCGATGCGTCGCGGAGACGGTCACGTTGGTCACCGCGTCGGCGACGAGCGTGGCGCCGCCGGGCACGGTCAGCTCCTTGGCGAAGCTGCGGAAGGTGCCCACGCACCGGGCGCCGTCGAACGCGCCCAGGGCACGGCCGAGTTCGAACCGCTGACGGGAGAACTCGGGTGAGCCGTCGCCCTTCGGCCGCATGAACCCGGCGTTGAGGGCCTGGCCCCAGGCGCTCAGGTCCTCGTCGCCGATGAGGCGGATCACGATCTCGTTCGCGTTCGCGTTCGTGCTGTGTCCCATGCCCGGCACTCTAGGAGCAGGCCGGGGCGGTGGCATCCGAATTGTCCGCGCGGGACTCCGTGGCGCCGGTCGCCGACGTGCCGGTCACCGACGCGCCGGTCACCGACGCGCCGGGCGGGGCGGCCCGGTCGGCCTGTACGGCCTGTACGGCCTGCGCGGTCTGAGCGAGCTGGGCGGCGGGCGCCGCCTGGGCGGCGCGGGCCGCCGCGAGGTGGCGGCCGGAGCGGCCGCGCGTCAGCGCGACGTAGCCGCCCGCGGCGAGCAGGCCGAGGAGCGCGCAGGTGGTCCAGACCGAGCCGGCGCCCCATCCGGCGAGCATCGCACCGGCGGCGAGCGGCGCCAGGAACGCGGACACCTGCCAGGCCAGGGAGAAGACGCCCTGGTAGCGTCCGCGCCCGTGGACCGGGGAGAGCTCGGCCACCAGCGCCTGGTTGACGGGCGTCCAGATGATCTCGCCGAGTGTCCACACCCCGACGGTCAGGGCGTAGAAGGCCATGCTGCCGGCGAGGCCGCACAGGGCCATGCCGAGGCCGAACAGCAGCGAGGCGGCGACCAGCACTCCGGTGCGGCTGCGTCCCTTGATCATCCGGGTGGCCGGGATCTGGACGAGCACGATCAGCGCGCCGTTGACCGCGACGACCAGGCCGAACTGGCTCGCCGAATAGCCCTGGCGCCCCATCACGACGGGCAGGGCGATCTGGCCCAGGCCGATCACCATCGACAGCAGGAAGGTCAGGCCCACCAGGGAGATGAACGGCCCGTCGCGGAAGACCGTCCCGAGGCCGACCCCCGGCTCCGCGGCGGTCTCCTGCGGGACGGCTCGCTCGGGCCGGGTCTCGGGGATGCGGAGGAAGACCACGACGGCGCAGAGCAGCGTGGTGATCGCGTCGCCGTAGAAGAGGAGCAGGTAGCCGTGGGCGGAGAGCGCACCCGCCACCGAGGCGGACACGGCGAAGCCGATGTTGACCGCCCAGTAGTTCAGCGAGAAGGCGCGGACCCGGTCGGCGCCGGGCACCAGATCGGCCATGATCGCCGAGATGGCCGGGCGGGCGGCGTTGCTGGTGAGCCCGAGCAGAGCGGCGACCAGCGCGATCAGCTCGGGCTGGGTGGTGTAGCCGAGCAGCACGGTGGTCAGCGCTGCGAGCGACTGGGCCGCGAGCAGGGTGGGCCGCCGGCCCAGGCGGTCGGCCAGCACACCGCCGCCGATCGCCCCGAACACGCCGCCGAGCCCGAAGGCGGAGACGACCAGACCCGCCACGGCCGGGGAGAAACCGCGGGTGGTGGTCAGGTAGAGGGTGAGGAAGGTGACGACGAAACTGCCCAGGCGGTTGACCAGCGTGCTGGTCCACAGCCACCAGAAGGTGCGGGGCAGACCGCCGACGGATTCCCGGACGGCGGTGCGGAGACGGGGGAGTGGGGCAGGGGCAGGGGTGGCCATTGGTGCTCCGACCTCGGCAGGTAAGTGTCAGATCAGCATCGGGGACATTACTCGCCGCTGAGACGGCGGCGCCAGCGGATTACGACCTGGACTAGGCTCGGGGCCATGGCTGATGCTCCCTACCGTCTTGTGCTGCTCCGCCACGGCGAGAGCCAGTGGAACGAGAAGAACCTGTTCACCGGCTGGGTCGACGTCGACCTGAACGCCAAGGGCGAGAAGGAGGCCGTACGCGGCGGCGAGCTGCTCGCCGCCGAGGGCCTGCTGCCCGACGTGCTGCACACCTCCCTGCTGCGCCGCGCCATCCGCACCGCACAGATCGCGCTGGACCGCGCGGACCGCCACTGGATCCCGGTCCACCGCAGCTGGCGCCTGAACGAGCGCCACTACGGCGCGCTCCAGGGCAAGGACAAGGCGCAGACCCTCGCCGAGTTCGGCGAGGAGCAGTTCATGCTCTGGCGCCGGTCCTACGACACCCCGCCGCCCGCGCTCGCCGACGACGCCGAGTACTCGCAGGCCCACGACCTCCGCTACGCCGAGCTGCCGGGCGACATCCGCCCGCAGACCGAGTGCCTCAAGGACGTCGTCGACCGCATGCTGCCGTACTGGTACGACGCGATCGTCCCGGATCTGGCCGCCGGCCGCACGGTCCTGGTCACCGCCCACGGCAACTCGCTGCGCGCGCTGGTCAAGCACCTCGACGACATCTCCGACGAGGCCATCGCCGGGCTCAACATCCCCACCGGCATCCCGCTCGTCTACGAGCTCGACGCCGACTTCAAGCCCCTCACCAAGGGCGGCCGCTACCTCGACCCGGAGGCCGCCGCCGCCGCGATCGAGGCGGTCAAGAACCAGGGCAAGAAGAAGTAGAAAACATGATCATGCCTCCCACCTGCGCGAATGGCGCGGGTGGGAGGCTTTTTTGTGATCGGGGACCACTCTGGGCCCTCAGTCCTCCGACCCCTGGGGCTGGAGGACGCGTTCGAGGGCCTTGCGGGCGCGGTCCCGGCTGCTCGGCATGAGGTGTGCGTACACCTTCAGCGTCAGCCCCGGGTCGGAGTGGCCGAGGTACTCGGCGAGGGCCTTGATGCTCTCCCCCGCGTCCAGCAGCACCGAGGCATAGAAGTGCCGCAGCGCGTGCATGCCGTGCTCGCGGGCGGCAGCGTGCTCGCGACTCTTGGCCTTCGGGATGACGCCCGCCTGCGCGAGTGCGGGCTTCCAATGGTCTTCGTTCAACGACGTCCGCCAGACGTGCCCGCCGTTGGGGCCTGTAAAGATGAGCCGACGGGTCACCGGCTGGCCGTTCGCCCGCATCCACGGGAGCTTGATCTCTACGGGCGGGAACCGCTCGATGTGCGCGCGCAGCGACTCCGCCACGGGGTCGGGCAACGGTACGTCGCGGAGCTTTCCTCCCTTCGGGGGCGCGAACACGGGCTTGCTCAGGCTCAGCTTCAGCTGTTGTACGACGTGCAAGGTGCCGCTGTCGAAGTCGATGTCATCGACGGAAAGGCCAAGAATCTCGCCTTGCCGCAGGCCGCATCCGGCACCCACGTCGACCATGGGCCGGAAGCGTTCGACCATGGCGGCACGCACCGTGAAGACGCGGTCAGGCTCCCATGGCACGACTCGCCGCATGCCCATGGCCGGCAGGGTGACCGTCCGCGAGTTGCAGGGATTCCGCCGAAGGCACCCATCCTCCACGGCCGCTGAGAGCACAGCGCGAACGTTGGAGAAGATGACGCGGGCGTACGAGCCGGACATGCCGGACGCTTCGAGTTGCGTCACAAACTCGCGAATGTGACTTGGCTGGAACGACCCAAGCGGACGCGGGCCGATGCGAGGAAAGGCATGCAGTGTGAGTTGCGACACCATGGATGCCCTGGTGTTCGGGTCGCCGCTTTGGGTTTCGAGCCATTTCTCAGCGAACGCCTGGAACGTCACGCGGGATGCGTTGGGGTCGATGAAGTCGCCACGAGCAACATCCGCAGTGACGTTGCTCAGCCACTGCTCGGCGAGGCGTTTCTGCCCGTCAGGGAAGGACTTGGTCTTTCGCTCTCCATCGGGCGTGAAGTAGCGGGCCCGGTAGCGCATGCCCTTCCCGTAGCGGTCGGTCTTGAGGCGAACCGTCTTCCCCTCGGCGTCGGTGATGGTCTTGTACCAACGGTCTTGGATGCTCCCTGCCAATGGAGGCGGAGTCCCTTCTCAGTGTTGAGAAGGGGTGGCCGTCCGACGGCCACCCCTGGTGGTGCGAGAGGCTGCGTCAAGCCGCGGCGCGGTCGACGTTCTTGAGCTGAGCGACGTAGGCCCTCACTTCAGCGGGGTCGTAACGCACGTGCTTGCCGATGCGGAAGCCGGGGGGACCCGTGCGTTTTCTGCGCCACTGGTAGACCGTTTCGATGGGTACGTCGAAGATTTCGGCGATGTCGTCGGTCGTGAGGTACCTATCGGGCAGGACGCTGTGGAGCGCGGTGTCCTGGTCGGATTGAGCGGAACGTATTCGGCTCATTGAGTCCTCGGTTTCTGGGTTCTCGACGCCATGTCTGTCCGAGGTGCCGCGTTCTGCGTCACCGCGTCATCCGCGTCATCCGTGCTTCTGGCCTGCGGCTTTGGGTGACGCAGAGGTTTCGGGGGTGCGTCACCGGCACGGGTCTGCGTCACCCGGTGGTGACGCAGGTGACGCAGGATGACGCAGCCGTCGGCGGCTGCGTCACCGCTGTAGTGGCAGCTCAGGCGCCCTTTTCGACCTCGGGTGACGCGGGTGACGCAGGATCTCTTCTCTTAGGACAAGAGATGGGGTTGTCGTTGTGGTGTGGTGCGCGTCAGAACGAGAAGAAGGAGCCGCTTCGCGGCGCGACCACGGGCGGCGCGCTGCGCCGAATAGCAAGAGGAGCACCCCGGGGCGCGGTGGTGCTCCTCTTGCCTTTCGGGGCGTTCAGTTGCAGGTCAGAACGCCTGTTCCTGCGCGTTCGGCGGCGGTGCCGGTGGGCGGGCCATCTCGATGTAGCGGGCTGCTTTGTTGCGGCCCCAGTCGATCAGGACGCCGCGGGCGGTGAGGGTGGGCTGGAGCCGCTTGAGGCGGTCGGAGAGGACCTTGCCCGTGGTGGGCCAGCCCTTGGGCAGGGGGCGGAAGCCGTCGCCGGTGTAGAGGTGGGTCAGCACCTGGAGCCACTCGGCGGACGTCTTGCGTTCCTCTGCTCCCGCGTCGAGGCCGGCGGCGTGCTGGAGGACGGTCTGTGCGAGGAGGTCGCCTTCGATGACGTCGTCGTTGAGGTCGTCCAGGCTGGTCCGGTAAGCGCCCAGCGAGGTGAGGCCGGTGGCGACGTCGAGTTGTGCGCACAGGTGGGCGAAGTCGGCCATGCGCAGATCGGTGGGGATGTCGGCCTCGGCTGCGCGGACCTTGACCGTGAGGTCGAGGAGAGACCCGAGGATGACGGGTAGGGCCTCTTCGAACTCCGTCCACAGCTCGGCTTCGGTGCGCCGGGTGCGGGGGCGTTCCAGACGTAGCGGGAGGAGGCGTTCGGCGAGGTCGGGGCGGATCACGCCGACGTCGATGCCGGTCAGCAGCAGGGGCCGGCGGTAGCGGGCGCGG
This sequence comes from Streptacidiphilus sp. MAP12-33, assembly GCF_041261265.1. Taxonomy (NCBI): domain Bacteria; kingdom Bacillati; phylum Actinomycetota; class Actinomycetes; order Kitasatosporales; family Streptomycetaceae; genus Streptacidiphilus; species Streptacidiphilus sp. MAP12-33. The sequence continues at coordinate 50,729 of NZ_JBGCCA010000031.1, read as the reverse complement.
ACGACATCCCCGTCGGTGTAGAGGGCGCGTTTGATGGTTTCGGCGCCGGTGACGATGCAGCACATCAGGTCAGACAGGTCGGGGGCCAGGTGGGAGAGGTTGTCCAGGGCGGTGACCCACCCGGCAGCCACGGCCGCGATCAGGTTCTCTTCGTCCTTCGGTGCCCGGCGCAGGTCGCCGCTCATGCCTTCGATGACCCTGACGAGCATCCGTCCCCCGGTGGACTTGCCCGCGCCTTGGGGGCCGGTGAGGAAGGGTGCGGGGACCGGCACGGACGGTCCGAGGCAGCCGATCAGCCAGGCGAGGGCGAGGGTCTCGGTCTCCGCACTGGCGAAGTTGCACAGGCCCAGGAGGAGGTCGATGCCCTTGCCGTTCGTGTCCCGGGCGGGTAGGGGGAGTTCGCCGGTGAGCTGGGTACGTCGCCAGCACACCTCCTGCGGGTTGGGGGTGAGGGTGTCCCAGCCGGTGGGGTGGATCCGGATGGACTGCCCGTCGTTGCGGCCCAGGTCCAGCCACGTTGCACCGTCGAATCCCGGCGCGACACGGATGTGCACGGGTTGGACGTCTTGGATCAGCGCGAGGGCCTCAATGAGGTCCAGCGCTTCCTTGAGCGCGGTGCCGTTGAACACCCCGTGCCCGTCGTTGAACAGGCCCACCATGAGCTCCTGCCGGTGGCTGCCCGAGGTGCCCTGCGAGCGGATCGGGCGGGCCACGGGGTGGCCGTTCTGTTGCGCGTACACGGTCCCGTCGGCGGTGCGGAAGTACCGGAAGTGCTGCCGCGCGTAGTCGGCGATGATCTCGCGGGCCGGGGTCTTGTCGTCGTCGGACATGGCTACAGTCCCAACTTGCTGCGGGCGTTGGCCCATGCGTCGGTGCAATGCCGCGGCGATTCGCCCTTGGCCTGCGCGGCGGTGAATAGGCGCGCGACGTGGGCGTCGGTGAGGCAGCCGCACCGGCCGTGGGCCGACAACACGGCGAGGAACGTCCGGTACACGGTGTTGTGGATCGCTTCGCGGGCCTCGGTGATGCGCTGCTCCGCCATGTCGATGCCACGGTCAAGATAGGCGGGCGTGCGGTGACGGCACTGCCTGCCAGCGGCGCCCGGGGGCACGACGTTGACCTGAGCCGCCGGCCGGACCGGGGCGGGCTCCTTCGCGGCCAACGCACGCACCGCGTCGGGGAGCGCCGCTATGGCACCGATGCCGGGACCGAGCCAGCGGGCGTAGGCCATCGTGGACTTGATGTCTATGCCGGGCCGCACGCTGTTGCGGGAGCGCATCGCCCCGCGGTAGAGCCAGTGCTCGCCGCGGGTCGTGGCCACGGTCAGCGTGGCCGGTAGATGCTCCCTGGCCCACGCGACCGCGTCGGCGTTGTCGAGGTCCAGCACGGTCAGCCCGGCGCCCCCGGGGTGGTAGGCCAGGGCCTCCGCGCGCCGCCAGGCCGCAGCCCAGTGGGGCGAGGTGATGACGCGCGGGTCGGTGGTGGCCGCGGCCCACCCATGGCATGGGCGCGGACACCGACACGGGCCGGGCTTGAGCATGTTCGGACGGTCCCCGCAGCGGCTCTTCTGGCAGGCGCCGCAGTTTCCGAAGGGAAGCTTGCCCACGGCGAGCGGAAGGACCGGGCGACCGCGTTGTGCGACCGCCAGAGCGACGTTCATCAGGTCGAAGGTGGATTCCATCCCGCAGAGTCCTCTCAGGCCCTCAAAGGGGCCTTTCTGGGCTTCGGCGCGCAGCACGGATCTTCAATTTGGCTGCTGTGTACTGGAGTTGATGCAGATGTGAATCAGGCGGCGCGCTTGGCCTGCCCGCCGGGGACCTCGGGCAGGTCCGGGTGCGTCGCCTTCATGTGGGTGAGGTACTCACTGATCAGCGCCTTGACGGCGTCCTCGCCCACGGCGGCGTTGGTTTGGCCGCAGCGGCACACGTAGTGCGCCCTCGGCGTCGGGGAGGGCGCACGCATCGACCACGGGTAGCTCTCGGGGGACGGCGCGAACACGTAGATGCCGGGGTTGTCCTTGCTCGCCCAGCTCATGCGGCCTTCCCCCTGTTCAGCGGTAGTTGTTGACGGTGCCGTGGGCGCGGCCGAACAGGCCGGTCGCGGTGACGTTCTGCGTGACGTAGGTGGTGCCGCTGTCCCTGCCGCCGCGGGGGGCGAGGGTGCCGCGGAGCAGCAGGGTCAGGGCGAAGATGGAGCCGGTGGCGATGGCCAGCGCGATGGCTGCGGTCATGAGTCCACTCCCTGCGGATGCGATCAGTCCGGCGGCGTAGCCGACGCCGGTTGCCGCGGCGCCGACGCCGGTCCCGCCGGCCACCGCGACGAGGGCGGCGCCCTTGGCCCGCCCCGACACCCGCGTCTCGACCGGCGGTGCGGGCGGCGGGGCGGGGGCGGCGGCGTACTGCTGGGCAGCCATCAACATGGCGAGCTGGTGGGCGAGGACCGGGGTGCGGTCGATGAGGTCGGCGGGGAGCACCGGCGAGTAGCGGGTGGGCTCCATCGGCGCGGCCGGGAGGACGAGCGGGGCGGGCCGGAGGTCCGGCGCGTTCGGGCTGATGTCCACGGCGGGGGTTCCTTCCGGGGCTAGTGGGCGACGTTGTTGAGGTAGTGGATGACCGCGGTCACGGCGTGGCCGATGGTCGGGGCGGCGCCGGTGCGGGCGAGGTAGAAGCCGAAGAGGGCGGCGACGAGCCCGCCGCTGATCGCCAGCGCCCGGTTGCGGATCATGAACAGGGCGGCGGCGCCGAACAGGACGACGAGCGAGATGGTGACGAACACGATGGCTCTCCTGTCGCTCAGCGGTTCTTGCAGGCGGGGTAGTGGGAGCCGCGGAAGCACTTGCCGTAGGTGGGGTCGTAGACCCGGAACGACATGGTGCTGCCGTCGGCGAGGCGGATCGTGAGCCGCAGTTCTTCGCTGTGGGTGGCGGGGTTGTGCCACGGGTAGCGGTCGATGACGGTCCCGGAGACGTCGGCTTCTGGCGCGGCGCACGCGCCGGCCAGCGCGGCGGTGAGGGCGAGCGTTGCGGCGCGGGCGGCCCGGACGGTCATCGGGTGCCCTCGCGGTAGAGGCGCAGGGCGAGGTTGTACAGGTGGCGGCCGGTGCGGATGCGGTAGCCGGTGGCCTTGCAGCGGCGACAGTCCTTGCCGCGGCGCATCCGGCCGCGGCGGTCGGTCTTGAAGTGGAAGCCGAAGCCGCGGCACCGGCGGCAGCGCCCGAACGGCTGCGCCGCACACACGATGCCGTAACCGAGCGTAACGATGAGTAGGCAGGCTATAGCGGTGAGCACGGGGGTCTCCCAGGGGCTCGAAACCGGGGTTCGGGGTGTTTTCGCAGGTGGGCTGCTAGCTACGAGGTCCCTGGCCAGAGCCCAAATGAAGTGCTAGTAGGGGTGCTAGACCTAGCAGCGCGGGCCGCTAGGTCTAGCACCGGTGCGAGCGGTGTCCGCTACGCGCTGCGGTCACGCTCCGTGTGTGCCTTGAGGACGTCGGCTCGGGCGATGCCGCGGCGGGTGGTGCCCTTGCCGCCACCGGTCGGGGTGCCCCAGACGTCCTGCACCGGCACGCCGTGCGGCTTGAGGTTCGTGGTGACCGTCTCGCCCTTCCAGCCGCCGTAGACCTCCGGGCGCAGCTCGGCGAGGCGGCCGGCAACCTTCTCGTTCCACACCTTCTCCTCGTCCACCGGCACAACGGCGAGGACGTCGGAGAGCAGGTCGTACGTCGGCGCCACGAGCGTCTCCGGCTCCACACCGGCGGCGTAGCCGGTGATGTTGCCGTACTGCTCGCGCATCTTGTGGGCGCGGATCACGACCTGCTCGGCGGCAAGGGCGTCCACATAGGCGGAGCAGACGATCTGCGGGTCGTCGCCCTCGCCGGCCATCCACGCGATGCCCTTGTCGGAGCGGGAGAACATGGTGGCGCGGATGCCCGCCTTGTACATCGACGTGCCCAGCACCATGTCGTTGGCGGGCTGACCGAGGACCTTGAGGCAGAACTTGAGCACCAGGTTCGAGCTGATGCCGGTGGGCAGCGACTTGGCGTCGGGGCGCTGCGTGCCGAACATCGGGATGATGCCCAGCGCCGGCCCGCGCTTGGTCAGGTCGGTGCAGATGGCCTCAATCTCCGCGCCGTAGGTGGGGTGCTCGAACGCGATCTGGCACTCGTCCAGCGCCACCCCGATCGGGTGCAGCCCCAGTTCCTTGCGGTTGGCGAGTTCCGGGGTGACCTTGGACTCCGGGCACACGCTCTTGGGCAGGGAGCGGATCACCTTGGTGCGGCGCCGCATCTCCTCGCGCAGTTCCTTGAGGCAGGCCACGACGTAGGCGATGTCGTCCTCGTCGTCGCCGGCGCGGTAGGCGTGGCAGACCGGCTCCAGCGGGGAGAAGTCGCCGGTGCCCTTGAAGTCGAACGCGTAGATCTGCGCCCGCGGGTCCAGTGCGCAGATCAGCAGCAGAAGCCGCATCAGGAACGTCTTGCCCATGCGCGGGATGGAGCCGACGCACACGGCGGCGAACATCAGCGACACGCAGACCTCGCGCATGCGCTGGTCGTTGCCGAACACGACCGGCTTGAACAGGTCCACCACACCGGCCTTGAGCAGCGGCCACGCGGGCTTCTTCGTCTCGTTCATGGGCTTGTCGCCCACCCACAGGATCAACGCGCCCTCGTGGGAGTCCGGGTTGGGGCCCGGCCACACGCACCCGAGCTTGCGCCGAAGCCCCGAGGCCAGGGCCTTGCGCTTCTCCATGATGTCCTCGGGCGTCACGCCGTAGGGCAGGTCGATGTCCGCGCGGTAGCCGGGCCCGTCGCGGGTGATCTCCGAGGTGAACTTGACGCCCTCGCCGCCCTTGAGCAGCGCCCGGTTGATCCGGTCGTTCCCGATCGCACCCAGCGCCCGCAGCACGATGGAGGTGGTGAGCTTCTCCAACTCCGACTTGATGACCGCGGGGCCGATGATGGGCTTGTCCTCGGGTCGGCCGCGCCACCCCAGCACCATCAGCGCGGAGCTCGCCAGGGCCCACAGGGCGGCCGGCGCCATGACGTAGGTCGTGAGGGCGAACACGGTCCCGAACACGGACGCCACGAGCATGAGGGCGACCCTGAGTCGGACCTTGCGGTCACGCGAGCGGACGAGAGTCATGTACTGGCCCGCGTCCTCCGTCAGGACGGCGTGGGCGCGTAGCGGGGCCGCCTCGCTGTCCCACACCCAACGGTTGGTCGCAGAGATGAACCGGACCGTCCCGCGCGGGGCGGTGGTGAGCAGTCGGAGGGTGTAGTACGGGCAGCGGATCGCGTGGAACGCGAACGCGTACCCGAAGTGCCCAAGCGCCCGGCCGGTCGCGGAGAGGAAGTCGGGCTTGTTCTGCATCCACTCCGGCACGATCGGTCGCCGGTTGACCTCGGTTATCCCCGGCGGGGCAAGGTTCGGCGGGTCGGCCGGAACGGTGGGCTTGGGCGCCGACTCCTCGTCGTCCTCGTCGTCCTCATCCGCCGGCGCGGTCGGGGCCGTGGTCGGGGCGAGGGGCGGGGTGTCGGTCGGCCCGGTGGTGGGGGTGTCGGTCGGGGGCCTGGGGAAGCGGTCGGGGAACGGCAGCACCTCGCCGCCGCTGGTGTCGGTCGGCAGGTACACCGGCAGGTCGTCGGGCTCCACGGGCTCGTTGAGCGGGTCGTGGTTCACTGAGGGACCTTCCTCATAGCGATGGGTGAAGGGCGGCCGGGGCGCGTCTCTGCTGGCAGGCGTCACGCGCCCCGGCTGGTAGCGGTCTGTGCAAGGGGACCGGTGCGGGCGCTACGCGGCGGCGTGCTCGGGCGGCAGAGCGCGGCAGGTGGCGGCGTGCTCGTTCGCGCTGTCGCGGAGGCGGTCCATGTTGGTGTCGTCGTGGGAGTCGATGCAGCCGTTGCAGTGCCAGTACCAGACGCCGTACTCGCCCGTGTCGGTGACGCCCACGGTCACGATGGCGCCCATCAGGCCCTGGAATCGCATCACGGGCTCGGACTTGCTGTTGTTCTTGCCGGTCAAGGTCGGTTCTCCAACTCAAGCGATGGCAGCGGTGGTTGCGCTGGTCCTCAGGCCGCGAGCGCGGCGGTGTCCTGGCACGGGACGCACGCCCCAACGGACCTCTGCACCACGTAGCCGACGTCGTGCCGGCACACGGGGCAGGTCCGGCGGGCGAGCATCGCCGCGGCGAGGGCGGCGGTCTTGCCCGGAGTCATCGGCCGGACGGGCTTGGCGAGGTCGCGCCGGTACAGGTAGGCGACCCGCACTCCGCCCCGGGTCTTGCGCGAGCGCCACAGGATCTGTGCGGCGACCTCTTGGCCTCCGGGACGAAGCCCGTCCGCGCGCAGTTGGCGGCGCGTGGCGTAGCCGTCCGGGGCGAGGCGGAACGGGTAGGTGGGGATACCGAAGCGTTGGCCGGTGGGGTCGTAGAACCTCACTGGGCCCGCTTCGACGTGCCGTCGCCGGCGCTGAAGGTGAAGCCGTCGCCGCTGAACTGCAGGGTGGTGCCGGAGGCGCAGGTGATGGTGACGGAGCCGCTTCCGGCGACGACCGGGCCGGTGCTGTCGCTGATCACGACGGTGGTGATGTCGCCGGACACGTCGCTGGTGTGCTGGACGACCGGGCGGCTGTTGTCGCGGTGGGAGTTCGTGTGCCACGACATGGCAGATGCCTCCTTGGAAGGCAGAGCAGGAAAGGGAAGCCCTGCTGTGCGGAGTGGGACGGCGGTCAGGCCGCGCCCTCGTCCGTGATGCCGTCCGTCTCGTCGGGGGCCGGAACGGAATGGAGAGAGGGGCGGGCGGCGCGTTCCGCCTTGAGCTGCTCGCGCAGCTCGCGCGCCCGGTCCTGGGCGACGTGCACCGCCTTGCGGATGCCGGCCGCGGTCAGCTTCTCGTCCGGCCAGTCCGCGGTCAGCGCGCGGGCCTCGTCCAGCACCTCCGCGTCCGTGCGCTTCGGCGGGTTGGTGCGCGCCGCGTTCGGGACCTTCCCCGTCGCACGGCGCGGCCGGGTGGCTGGTGCCGCTACAGACGGCTGCGTGGGGAGGAGAGGCGCGGGGTCGGGCGTGACGTACACCGGCAGCTCGGGCTCCTCCGGCGCCACGCGGGGTGCGGCGGCGAGGGACCAGGTGTGCTGCTGCTCGATACGGGCCAAGCCCTTGACCGAGCGGCGGCGCACCACGCGGGCCACGACGTGCTGTTCGGCGGCTGCCGCCTCATCCGCGGGCAGCCCGTGTTGGGCAGCGTCGATCGCCGCGGCCAGCCGAGCGGACAGCCTCCGGGCCTTCCAGCCGCCCTCGTTGGCGCCCGCAAGGGCATCGGCGAGGGCCACCGCGCGGTCAGCGGCGCGGCTGCGGGCAATCGCCGCGGAGTCGCTCCCGCGGCGGCCGATGCCCAGCCAGGCAGTCAGGCGCTCGCGCGCCTCGCGCAGCGCCTGCCCGAGCAGGCCGGCCGCGTGCTCGCCACGGGCCCGGACCTCCAGCCCGAGCAGCAGGTGGAGCACCACGGCCAGCAGCACCGGCCCGAGGATCACCCGGACCGTACCGCCCGTACCGCCGGACAGCGCGTAGGCAGGGAGCGCCTGAATCAGCACCGCGCCCAGCGCGAGGCGGGCCGGTCCCCGCGTGCGGGTGGCCCACGCGTAGACCGACAGGGCCAGGATCGCGGACTCCCCGGTGACCGCCAGGAACCCACGCTCCACGGTCCACGTGATCCCGAGACGCTGCCCGAGGTAGGCGTACGACGTCGTGGCAGACATCGCCAGGGCCAGCAGGCCGGGCACGGCCAGACCCCAACCGGCGGCGCGGGCGCGGCTCATCGAGCACCCCCGAGCCACGCCTTGAGCACGATCAGGACCACCAGGTACGCGCCCGCGGCGCCGGCGAGAGCCGGGATGCCGTAGTGGTGGAACTCCCAGACCATCCCGGCGGCGGCGCCCCAGGCGGCGAGCTGGGCCACCGGCCGGTCCCCGCCGGAGGTCTGCTGCTGCGGCCCGTAGAAGGGCTGACGGTTCCTCATGCGGCCTCTCCGATCCGGTCGGCGCCGATCGCGGCGGCGGGGGTGGTGCGGTGGGCCTTGCGGTAGGCGCGGCTGTAGGCGGTGTTCGCCTCCAGGCAGGCATCGCAGGCGGGCTCACCCGCGAGGCGGTGCAGGCGGTAGCCGTGGCGGGTGCCGCAGCACCGGCCCATCTCCTGCTGTGCGGTTTCGGTCGCGCGGCGCTGCCGGGCGGCCTCACGGTGGGCGGCCTGGGTGCGGGTACGGTCCTCGCGCCGGGCCCCGGTCTGGGCCCAGACGTACTCGGTGTTCGCCACCAGGCAGGCGGCGCAGACGCGCTCGCCCGCGGCGCGGTGCTGCTGGTAGCCGGTGCGGGTGCCGCAGCCGGGCGAGGGCTGCCGCTTGGCGTTGCGCTGGGCCCGGTCGGCCGCGCTCGCGGCGGTGTTGGCCGCGCGGCACGCGGCGCAGGCGGGCTCGCCGCCCATGAGGTGACGGCGGTAGCCGCTGCGCGTCCCGCAGCCGGGGCGGCCGGACAGGGCGTCGCGCTCGGCGGTGTTCAGCCCGCCGAAGATGCCGTAGCGCTCGTCGCGCTCGATCGCGCCCGCCAGGCACAGCGGCCGGATCGCGCAGGCGGCGCACAGCCGCTTGGCCTCCGCCGCGCCCTCGGTGTCGTCGGGCTCGGGGAAGAACACGTCAGGGGCGACCTCGCGGCACACCGCGCCGGACAGGCGCGTGTCCTCGGGGACGCTCAAGGTGATGTAGGTCCCACGCTGCGGCGCGGCCGGGGTGGCCACCGTCGCGAGGCGCAGGTGCGTGCGGCGCTTGGGCATCACGCCACCGCCGATCGAACGACGCGGGCACGGGTGCGGGGGCGGGGCGCCGGGCGGCGCCGCAGGGGGACCGGCGCGGTGCGCAGCAGCTCGCGGGCGTAGCGCCACGCGGCCCGGTCGTTCTCGTAGAGCTCGGCGAGGATCGCGGAGGCGACGTCCATGCGCGCCTCGCGGTCCATCGGCGTCTCGTCGGGAGTGCCGGTGAACAGCTCGCGGTCGATGCCGAGCGCGAGCGCCACGAAGTCCTCCGCGGAGGTGGCCTCGTGGCCTGCAACCATGGTCTTCACGGGTCTTCTCTCCTTGAAGCGGTAGAAGGCCCGAGCGGGGCGGCTGTGAACCTTGGCGGGAGACCAGCCGCCCTGCGCTCAGGGCGATGAAAGCGGACGCGGGCGGCTGTGAACCTTGGCGGGAGACCAGTCGCCGTCGTCCGAAGCAAGAGAGGCGCCGCGCAAGGCGGCACCTGTAGAACCGGAGGCAAGACCCTCGCGGGTCCTGCGGCCGGTTACGTGCGCGGCCTTGATGCCGCGCGGCCCGCCTTGGCCGGCAGCCCTCTCTATGGGCTCGGCGTTGGGGAGGCGGGACGCCCCAGAATCTCATCCACTGTTGAGTTCTCAAGGAACAAGTGCTTCCTTCAGCCCGTCTCACGGGGCCTCCGGGCGAGACTCTGTCTCTCTGTCTCACAGTTACTGTGGGGCAGAGAGACAGAGTTGGCAAGTCCCCTAGCCGAGCGAGAATCGGAGTGTGTTCCTCCGCGTCTCGGATGGGGCACTATGGGGCAGAGAAGCATTCGAGATGTGGAGCCTTGATGGTCGATTGGTCCGGAAAGCCCGCCTATCAGCAGGTGTCCGAAGACCTTCGGGCGAGGATCGCGGCCGGCGAGTTCGATGCCGCCGGTCGAATTCCCTCGCTGTCGCAGCTTGAGCAGCGCTACGACGTCTCAGTGACCGTGATTCGCTCTGCTGTGGCTCAGCTTCGTGAAGCTGGCCTCGTGAAGAGCCATCAGGGGAAGGCGGCGTTCCTGGTTCCCGATGCCGCAGCCATTGCGGCCAAGTCCCTGCCGCCGGCCGATCTCGACCAACTGCGGGGGGAAGTGGCTGCCCTGCGCACCGAGGTGCAGGATCTCCGGGCGCGGGTCGCGGAGCTTGAAGGCCGGTGATCCGCTTGGGGGCAGAGGGGTGGCGACGACAACGACATGTCGTCGCCACCCCTCTGTCTTGTGCCCTGACTCCTGCATCTGTCTGCCCTCCTTCGGCTGTGCTCCACTTCACACCCGATTCGGCAAAGTCGGTATCACGGTCCCTTATCCAGGTTTCGGGGCCCGCTTTTACACGTCTAGTATCACGAGCTTTATCACGACTTTTCAGCGCTGCGGCGAGTGGCTACACTCGCCGCAGCGAGCTGTTTCCTAGGAGGGGAAATGTCGCGGCAGCATCCAGATTGGACACCGGAGACGTTGCGCAAGGCGCGCGAAAAGCACGGGCTGACCCTGGAGGAATCCGGGGAACTGCTTCGCGAGATTGGTGAGCGGCACAGTCTGAACGTTGCCGCCAATTTCCAAACGATATGGGCGCACGAAAAGGGAACATCTTTCCCCGGCCCGCACTATCGACGCGCTTACAGCCTGCTTTACCGTCTGAGTGAGTCTGAGCTTGGTTTCCGCCGCGCGCTCCCCGGAGAGGGTGCCCCAGTGCAGACCATGCGTACGGCGGATGTGCTTCCCGATCAGTCGCAGATCATCCGCGAGGCGCTTGGCAGCATCCAAGAGGGATCAGATGGGGTCGATGGGTCGGCCCTACGTGAGCGGGTTATTGATGCTTGGCAGAGGCGTACGAGCGGAGACGTGACTAGCGGCCCCACGGTCCTACTGGTGGGGGGCTTCGCGGGTAGCGGCAAGTCGGAGTATGCGAAGTTCCTCGGTGGTCTTACCGGTTGGCCGATCCTGGACAAGGATTCGCTCACTCGCCCTCTCGTTGACCAGCTATTGGTGGCGCTCGGTGGAGAGGCAAACGACCGCAGCTCCGATCTATACAGGGAAAAAGTGCGCCCGCTCGAATATCGGTGCCTCATGGAGGCGGCGTGGGACAATCTTGACTGCGGAATCTCCACCATCCTGGACGCCCCGTTCATCCTTGAATTTTCCCAGTCGGACTGGATGCAGCGTTTCTACAACCGCTGCAAGTCCAAGCGCGTGGCAGTGGCCAGCATCTGGGTCGAGTGCGATCCCGACTCGATGCGCGAGTACATCGAATTCCGAGGCGCTGCACGCGACGTGTGGAAGATGGAAGCGTGGGACGAGTACCTCGCGTCACTCAATCTCGAACTACGCCCGCAGGGGCCCCACTTCATCGTTGACAACCGCTTGGGGGCAGCCATCGCTGCTGCCGACCAGGCACGCGACATGTTGAGCGGAGGCGGACTGTGAAGCCCAAGGGCGTCATTCTCTACGGCCCTCCGGGGGCTGGGAAGGACACAGTTACCGCCGAACTGTCCTCGCTCAGCAGCGCCTATCGACTCTTCCAGCGGCTCAAGGCGGGACCGGGCAGAACGACGGGATACCGGCTCACCACTGCCGACCATCTGGCGGAGCTGGACGCCAGCGGCGGGCTGCTCTACAGCAACGAGCGTTATGGCGCCCGATACGGGATCGATCGGGCAGGGCTGACGGAGATGTTCGACGCCGGCACCGTCCCGATCCTGCACATGGGACAGATTGCCGGAGCCGTGGCGGTCGAGAAGTATCCCGCCGGATGGGTCAGGGTCTTGCTGTGGTGCTCGCGAACGGCGACGGCGAGTCGGTGCGAGCGTCGGGGGGATCAGGACGTGCCTGCGCGGTTGGAGGTGTGGGATGAGACTCGCCTTGACCTCCTTGAGCACCACAGAGAACCGGGGTGGGCCCTCGTCATCGACACGGAGCAGGCCAGCCCACAGGCGAGCGCAGAGCTGATCCACGATGCCGTTTCGTCAGAGGCCATGCGATCGGTGCCGCTGTTGGACGAGTGGTTGCCATGACCGGCGCTCTAAAGCCAGTGGTCGGGGTGCTCCACCCGGGCAGCATGGGCGCGGCCATCGCCGCGCAGGCGGCGGATGCTGGCGCGACCGTGCTTTGGTGCAGCGCAGGGCGGAGCGAAGCCAGCAGGGCCAGGGCGCGCGCCGCAGGTCTTACGGAGGTGCGGACGCTGGGCGAGCTAGTGGAGCGCTCCGGCGTAGTTCTGAGCATCTGCCCGCCGGCCCACGCCGAGGATGTGGCCGAAGCCGTGGCGAGTCTCCGATTCGCAGGGATCTTCGTGGAGTGCAACGCGATCTCGCCCGTTCGCGTGACGCGGATCGCCGCGCGCTTGGGCTTGAACGGCACGGCCAAGGCGGTCATTGATGGCGCGGTGGTGGGCTCGCCGCCCAGAGGCTCCAAGACCGCGCGGCTCTACCTTGCTGGCCCAATGCGAGCGGTTCGGATCATTGAGGGCCTGTTCGCGGGCACGGGCGTCCACGTCAAGGCGCTCTCGGCAGACCACTACGGCCAAGCGTCGGCTCTCAAGCTGTCCTACAGCGCCTACCAGAAGGCGAGCCGGGCGCTTGCTGCGGTGGCGTACGGACTCGCAGAAGCCCACGGCGTAGGGGATGAGCTGCTGGACATCGCGGCAGGGCGAGGTGGCAGCTACCTGTCCGAGGTCGACTACATCCCCAAGATTGCGGCTCGTGCTTGGCGGTGGGGGCCCGAGATGCTTGAGGTCGCGGATGCGCTTCGCGCGAAGGGACTGCCCGCGGAACAAGCCCTTGCCGCCGCCGAGGTGATGGCCCGCTGGGAGGCGGACAAAGATCAGTCGCTCGCGGTCGGAGAGGCTCTGGAGCACCTCCGCAAAGGTGGCGCGGAGCAAAGATCCGGAGGGGCGGCGGACGAGATGAAGCGGACGACCGGCTGACCGGGAGTATCCGTCCGGGGTCGACCGCAAGCCGGGCGCGGGCTGCTCCTCTTCATCGGTCAGGGGTCCACCGCTGGGCCCTCTCTGGGCCCTCCGGGGTCGCCCTAGGACGACCAATGACGACGTACAACGACTGCCCAATAGGAGGTCAGCTGAGGTGCTCAGCCCGCTGACCAGGGTCGAAAATAGGGCCCCCCAGACCCAGGGCAAGAAGTAACGACCCGCACCACCGGGCCCCTCACCCGCGCACACGGCGCGGCTGAGGGGCCCTCTTCTCTTCCCAGCCTCTTCCGGGCCGTCGTCGGCCGGTCGGTCACGGGCCACCGGAGAGGTTGTACTGGTCGACCGCGTGGGTCCCGCGGACAAGGTAGAGCACGACCGCCGTCCCCGACCCGGAGGGCGAGCAGTGAGGCCCGGCAGCCTGCGGCGTCCATGTCTGCTTGTAGACCGGCCAGGAGCCGAACCCGAAGCGGTACACCTCGGTGAGCCGGCCGTCGCCCTTCGGCAGTGCAGCGACCGTGCCGGACGGGTCGTAGTCCCGGCCGCAGTAGTACAGCTTCTGCGGCGCCGACCACCACGCGAAGGTCTTGTAGGTCATCCGGTAGTGCAGCCACCATCCGCTCGCGAGCGCCAGGGCGAGTGCCACCACGCCCACGACCGCTCCGCGTGCCCCGATCCGCGCGCCCACCCCTGCTCCCCTCGACGTCCGACCTCGAAGACCCGTCGGGGAAGCATTTGGTTCCCGTCGGCGCGGGTAGGGGAGGCTCGGCTGGAGGGGGGGCGGACGGAGCTCCGCTCGCCGCCCAGCAGAGCTACCTGCTGGCGTGGTTCACGCCCTCGGCGATGACCCTGGTCGACGCCCTCGGCGTCCAGGTACGGGACCGGGTCGGGGACGAGCACGCCAGGTCCGTCGACATGCTGAAGGGCGCGGAGCGCAGGCCCACCTTGGAGCAGGGCTGGTAGCCGGCAGGTCGGCGCCGCCTGGCGAAGCCGTGGGGCGAGCGGACCCCACGGCTTCCCGGTGACGCGCCGCGTCGCCGCCTCGTGCTCGGTTCCTCGGCGCTCGGTTCCTCAGCGCTTGGTTCCTCGGCGCTTGGTGCCTTGGTTGCTCAGTGCGAGCAGCAGCCCCCACCGCACTGGCAGGTGCCGCCGGACTGGCAGCCGCAGCCGCAGCCCGAGCCGCAGCCGCAGGCGCCCAGCAAGGGGAGCCGGGTGGGTGCGTTCGACGCCGGTGGGGTCGGGGACGGGGGAGTCGGAGTCAGGCTTTGCGTGATACGGGCCATGGAGACAGGTCCTCCTCGTGGCTGCCGGGCCCGTGCGATCGGCGGGCCCGTCTGTCCCCCAGTGAAATGGCCCGTGTACGCAGCGTCAACGGGCGTACGGGCTCACCCGTACGCCCGTTTGAGCGCCCCCACGCAAGGGTTACTCCTGGCCGGGGCCGGCCTCGGGGACGAAGTCGTCCGCGTGCTCGCCGGTGACCAGGAAGACCACGCGCTTGGCCACCGAGACCGCGTGGTCGGCGAAGCGCTCGTAGTAGCGGCCGCAGAGCGTGACGTCGACCGCCGTCTCCACACCGTGGTGCCAGCGGTCGTCGAGCAGGTGGGCGAAGAGCAGCTTGTGCAGCTCGTCCATCCGGTCGTCGTCGCGCTCCAGCTCCAGCGCCTCGTCGACGTCCTTGGTCGCGATCACCTGACCGGCCTTGGCGATCAGGCGCTGGGCGAGCTGGCCCATCTCCAGGATGATCGGGTGCAGGTCCTGCGGGACCGCGGACTCCGGGTAGCGCAGCCGGGCCAGCTTGGCCACGTGGCGGGCCAGGTCGCCGCTGCGCTCCAGGTCCGCGCTCATGCGCAGGGAGGTGACCACGATGCGCAGGTCGGTCGCGACCGGCTGCTGGCGGGCCAGCAGCGCGATGGCGCGGTTCTCCAGGTCATGGTGCAGCTGGTCCAGCTTCTCGTCCGCGGCGATCACGGACTCCGCCAGCTCCAGGTCGGCGTCGAGCAGCGCCGTGGTCGCCCGGCCCATCGCGGAGCCGGCCAGGCGGGCCAACTCCACCAGGCCGTCGCTGATCGAGTCGAGTTCCTCGTGGTACGCGTCGCGCATGCTTAGCTCTCATCCCTCCTGGACGGGTGTTCGCAGACTACTGTGCGCCGCCCGGACGACCCACGTCCTCAGCAGGAGTGAACCACCGGAGACGTGAAGGTGAATTCTCGGCATCCGGCGGCTGAGCGCATTGTCCGAGGGTTACGGCAGGTCACCGACGTGCGCTTACGCTGATTGGCATGGATGTGAACGTGGCCGCCGCCTCCGTCAGCGCGCTCGTCGGGCTCGGAGTCGGCCTTACCGCCGCGCTCGCCTTCCGCTGGAGCGAGAAGGAGCACCTGCCCTCCAAGCGCACCGACCAGCAGGAGGAACCGGCTCTGCCGCCGGGTGTGGACACCGTGCTGTCGGTGTTGCGCTCCTGCGCCGTCGTGCTGGACGAGAGCGATCAGGTGATCAAGGCGAGCTCCGCCGCCTACGCCCTCGGGCTGGTGCGGGGAGGGGCGATCGCCGTCGACGCGATCCTCGCCATGGGCCGGCTCACCCGGCGTGACGGCGAGATACGGCAGGCCGACCTCGACATCCCCAGACGCGCGAGCGGCGGGGGTGAGCTGCTCGCGGTCTCCGTCCGCGTCGCGCCGCTGGGGTCCCGGCTGGTGCTGGTGCTGGTCGAGGACCTGACCGAGGCCCGGCGGATCGAGGCGGTGCGCCGCGACTTCGTCGCCAACGTCTCGCACGAGCTGAAGACGCCCGTCGGCGCCCTCTCGCTGCTCTCCGAGGCGGTCCAGGACGCCAGCGACGACCCCGAGGCGGTGCGCCGCTTCGCCGGCCGCATGCTGATCGAGTCCGCCCGGCTGACCAACCTGGTGCAGGAGATCATCGAGCTCTCCCGGGTCCAGGACGACGTCCGTCTGGTCGACGCCGAGATGGTGCCGATCGACGAGCTGGTCGCCGAGGCGATGGACCGCTGCCGCCACCAGGCCGCGGCCAAGCAGATCACCATGGCCGCCGGTGGCATCGCGGGCCTCCAGCTCTACGGCAACCGCGGCCAGCTCGCCGCGGCGCTGGGCAACCTCGTGGAGAACGCCGTCAACTACAGCCCCGCCCGTACCCGGGTGGCCATCGCGGCCCGCAAGCTCCCCGGCGGCAAGCAGGACCTGGTGGAGATATCCGTCACCGACCAGGGTGTGGGCATCTCCGAGAAGGACCGCGACCGGATCTTCGAGCGCTTCTACCGGGTCGACCCGGCCCGCTCCCGCGCCACCGGGGGCACCGGCCTCGGCCTTTCCATCGTCAAGCACGTCGCCGCGTCCCACGGCGGCAGCGTGGCAGTGTGGAGTGTCGAGGGCCAGGGCTCGACGTTCACCCTGCGCCTGCCCACCGTGAAGGGCACCGAGAACGCCACCGGACTCAACGCCGTCGGCCACCCCGACTTCGACGGCCCAGCCGTCCTCGACGACCCCGCCGACCACGACGGAGCCGGCGACCTGCCCGCCGGCCCCGACGCCCACCCCCCTGCTCCCACCACCACCCCTGCCGCCCCGGAGGCCATGCCGTGACCCGTGTGCTTGTCGTCGAGGACGAGGAGTCCTTCAGCGACGCCCTCTCCTACATGCTGCGCAAGGAGGGCTTCGAGGTGGCCATCGCCGCCACCGGCCCCGACGCGCTGGACCAGTTCGAGCGCAACGGCGCGGACCTGGTGCTGCTCGACCTGATGCTGCCCGGCCTGCCGGGTACCGAGGTCTGCCGCCAGTTGCGTGCCAAGTCCTCCGTACCGGTGATCATGGTCACCGCCAAGGACAGTGAGATCGACAAGGTCGTCGGGCTGGAGATAGGGGCGGACGACTACGTCACCAAGCCCTACTCGACCCGTGAGCTCGTCGCCCGGATCCGCGCGGTGCTGCGCCGCCGCGGCGAGACCGAGGAGACCAGTGGTGGCCCCGGCGCGCTGGAGGCCGGCCCGGTCCGCATGGACGTGGACCGTCACGTGGTGACCGTCGACGGCGCCAAGGTCGACCTGCCGCTCAAGGAGTTCGACCTGCTGGAGATGCTGCTGCGCAACGCGGGCCGGGTGCTCACCCGTATGCAGCTGATCGACCGGGTCTGGGGCGCCGACTACGTCGGCGACACCAAGACCCTCGACGTCCACGTCAAGCGCCTGCGCGCGAAGATCGAGCCGGACCCGGGCGCCCCGCGCTACCTGGTCACCGTGCGCGGCCTGGGCTACAAGTTCGAGCCCTGATCGGCCCGAGCAGGACGAGGTTCACTCGAAAGAGGCCGGGGCGGCACCGAACATTCGGTGCCGCCCCGGCCTCTTGTGATGTGACGTGCGAGGTGACGCGTCAGTGCGTGGAGCTGGGCGACGGCGAGGTCTTCTTGGGCTCGCCGGCCTTCTTGGTCTCGTGCGCGGCGGCCGAGCCGGACGCGGCCGGCAGGCCGGTGCCGCTGGCCGAGGGCAGCACCGCGGTCAGGGTCGGCGTCGGCGTGGCCGGGGCGTACGGGGCGTACTCGCCGGTGCCGGTCTGGATCTGGGCGTTCAGCGTGACCGAGCCGCCGTTGGCGAAGACGAAGGTCACCGGGATGTTGGCGCCCGCGGGCTGGTCCAGGGTCGGCACGGTCGCCAGCGTGGCGTTGGCGCCCGGGGTGCCCAGGCTCAGTGCGGAGCCGCTCGGGATGGCCGTGGTGCCCGTCAGGGTGGCGGCGGTGGTGCCGACGGTGACCGAGACGAGGTTCTCGGCCTGCGTCTCGTTGTTGGCGATGCTCGCGATGACGCTGGCCGGCGCGTTGCCCTGGGCGTCGGTGACGACGGCCACGCCGTTCAGCTTGAGCTGGCCATTGCTGATGGCGGTGGCGGCTGCGTTCGGCTTGACCTGAAGGGTCGCCGCGCTGGACCCCGCAGAGCAGGCGGCGAGGACGGGGGCGATCGCGACGGCGATGACGGCGGCGACCGCGCCGCGACGAAGACTGCGGCTCACGGGGAGGGTGCTCCTTGTTGAACGGTTTGAAGGTTCTGGTCCGCGTTCAGATTACCGAGGGCCTTTATCCGCTCCACACGGGGTAGCCCGTGTCGCACCCACGAGCCGGTCCGAACAGGTCGGTGGACCCGCCTGGACGAAGATCAGATCACGGTTGGATAACGCCCTGAACGCAAGATCATTGCAGGGTGACGGCCTTCGCGCAGGTTCGTGGACAACCGCTCCGACCTGCGAGAAGGGGTTCTCGAACAGGGGTCGCAGCACGGAACCGGGGCCGTTGTCAAGCCTGCGAACCAGCTCTGACCTGCGGAAACGCCCTTCTGATACGGCCCGGAGCGTGTTACTCTGGAAAGCCACGGAAGGGGTACCTGTCACATGACGTTCAAGGTTGGCGACACCGTGGTCTACCCCCATCACGGGGCCGCGCTGATCGAGGCCATCGAAATTCGCCAGATCAAAGGTGTGGACAAGACCTATCTGGTGCTCAAGGTGCAGCAGGGCGACCTGACGCTGCGCGTTCCTGCAGAGAACGCCGAGTTCGTCGGCGTGCGCGACGTGGTCGGCCAGGACGGTCTGGACCGGGTCTTCGAGGTGCTGCGAGCACCGTACACCGAAGAGCCGACCAACTGGTCCCGCCGCTACAAGGCGAACCTGGAGAAGCTCGCCTCGGGTGACGTTATCAAGGTCGCCGAGGTTGTGCGCGACCTTTGGCGTCGCGAGCGCGAGCGCGGGCTGTCCGCTGGTGAGAAGCGGATGCTCGCCAAGGCGCGCCAGATCCTGGTGAGCGAGCTCGCGCTCGCGGAGAACACCAACGAGGACAAGGCGGAGACGCTGCTCGACGAGGTGCTCGCCTCGTAGTACGCAGACACACGGTTGCGCGCCCTGCCCGCGCGCAGACGTGTGCCCATGCGGTTCTTCTCGTTCGTCCCAGCGCCTGGCGGTTGCATCGCCGGGCGCTGAGGCGTACGCCGAACATGGTGCGGTGCCTGGTGGTCCACCGTGTGGTGGTCCGCTGCCGGGCGCAAGCGTCAAGGTGCGCTTCACGGAAGGGCGCTGAGCCCGGCACGCCTTGACCGTACCCACATCCCCGAAGGGACCAAACCTGAACGCCGCAGCAGTGGTGCCCGCAGCGGGACGCGGTGAGCGACTGGGGCCCGGTGCCCCGAAGGCGCTGCGCGAGCTCGGCGGGGTGCCCATCCTCGTCCACGCGGTCCGGGTGCTGGCGCGTTCGCGCGCCGTCGGCACGGTCGTGGTGGTGGCGCCCAAGGACGGCGTCGCCGAAGTGAGAGCACTGCTCGCGGACGCGATCGGCGAACGCGAGAGCGCCGCTCTCGTCGTGGTGCCCGGCGGCGAGACCCGCCAGGAGTCGGTCCGGGCCGGCCTCGCCGCGCTCCCGGCCGACATCGACGTCGTCCTCGTGCACGATGCCGCACGCCCGCTCGTCCCCGTCGACGTGGTCGACGCCGTCGCGCGCGCCGTCGCCGACGGCGCCGAGGCCGTCGTGCCGGCCGTCCCGCTCGCCGACACCGTCAAGCAGGTCACCCCGGCCCGCGCCGCCGGCCTGCCCGAGCCCGTCGTCGGCACCCCCGACCGCGCCACCCTGCGCGCCGTGCAGACGCCGCAGGGCTTCCGCCGTGACGTGCTCGACCGCGTCCACGCCAAGGCCGTCGAGGAGGGTGTCGACGCGACCGACGACGCCGGGCTCGTCGAGCGCTTCGGCGGCCGCGTCGTGGTCGTGCCCGGTCACGAGGAGGCCTTCAAGGTCACCCGCCCGCTCGACCTGGTCCTCGCCGAGGCCGTCCTGGCCCGCCGGAGGTCCCGCGATGAGTACTGAGCCCGCCACCGCGGCAGCCGGTGCCCCCGGGTACCGGCTGCCGCGCACCGGCATCGGCACCGACACCCACGCCTTCGCCGCCGGCCGTGAGCTCTGGGTCGCCGGACTGCGGTGGGACGGCTACGAGGTCGGCCTGGACGGCCACTCCGACGCCGACGTCGTCGCCCACGCAGCCTGCAACGCCCTCTTCTCCGCCGCCGGCCTCGGCGACCTCGGCGCCCACTTCGGCACCGACCGCCCCGAGTGGGCCGGCGCCCCCGGCGTGAAGCTGCTGGCCGAGGCGGCCCGCATCGTCCGCGAGGCCGGATTCGAGATCGGCAACGTCGCCGTGCAGGTCGTCGGACCGTTCCCGAAGATCGGCATGCGGCGGGCGGAGGCGCAGGAACTGCTCTCGGCCACGGTCGGAGCGCCCGTCTCCGTCTCCGGGGCGACCACGGACGGCCTCGGCTTCCCCGGCCGCGCGGAGGGCCTGACCGCCGTCGCGACCGCGCTCGTCTACTGACGTCTCCACTGAGTCGTCCGAGTCGTCGCTACTGAGTCGCCGACCCGGTCCCGGTCCTCTCCGTCGCACTGCCGTCACCCGCAAAGCTGACGGCAGTGCAACAACGGCGATAAAGCAGTGTGGCCCGTCCCCCGATGGGCGTAGTGCAGTGCCCGCCGCCCACTACCCTGGTGGGGTGAGCATTCGCCTGCACGACACCGCCTCCGGCCAGGTCCGCGACTTCGTCCCGAGCACGCCGGGCTGCGTGTCGATCTACCTGTGCGGAGCGACCGTCCAGGCCGCGCCGCACATCGGTCACATCCGCTCCGGCCTGAACTTCGACATCATCCGCCGGTGGTTCGCCCACCGCGGCTACGACGTCACCTTCGTCCGGAACGTCACCGACATCGATGACAAGATCATCGCCAAGTCGCGTGAGTTCGGCCTGCCCTGGTGGCAGATCGCCTACGCCAACGAGCGCGCCTTCAACGACGGCTACACCGCGCTCGGCTGCCTCCCGCCGACCGGCGAGCCGCGCGCGACCGGGCACATCACCGAGATGATCGAGATGATGCAGGCGCTCATCGAGCGCGGTCACGCCTACGCGACGCCCGAGGGCAACGTCTACTTCTCCGTCACCTCCTACGCCGACTACCTCGCGCTGTCGCACCAGGAGTTGGACAACCTGCGCCAGCCCGAGAGCGAGGGCGAGACGGGCAAGCGCGACCCGCGCGACTTCGCCATGTGGAAGGCCGCCAAGCCCGGCGAGCCCAGCTGGCCCACCCCGTGGGGCCGCGGGCGCCCCGGCTGGCACCTGGAGTGCTCCGCCATGGCGCACAAGTACCTGGGCCGCGGCTTCGACATCCACGGCGGCGGGCGGGACCTGATCTTCCCGCACCACGAGAACGAGATCGCCCAGTCCAAGGCCTTCGGCGACGACTTCGCCACCTACTGGCTGCACAACGCCTGGGTGACCCTCAGCGGCGAGAAGATGAGCAAGTCGCTCGGCAACTCGGTGCTGGTCTCCGAGATGGTCGTGAACTGGCGGCCCGTCGTGCTGCGCTACTACCTCGGCACGCCGCACTACCGCTCCACCATCGAGTACAGCGAGGACGCGCTGCGCGAGGCCGAGACCGGCTTCAACCGCATCGAGTCCTTCCTTCAGCGGGTGGTCGAGCTGCACGGCGCGGTCGAGCCCGCCGCCGACGTGCCGCCCGCCTTTGCCGAGTCGATGG
The DNA here is from genome assembly GCF_041261265.1 of Streptacidiphilus sp. MAP12-33. Lineage (NCBI taxonomy): Bacteria > Bacillati > Actinomycetota > Actinomycetes > Kitasatosporales > Streptomycetaceae > Streptacidiphilus > Streptacidiphilus sp. MAP12-33. The sequence continues at coordinate 29,438 of NZ_JBGCCA010000031.1, read as the reverse complement.
ACGAGGACTTCGGCGTCCCCGGCGCCATGGCGATCGTCCACACCGCCGTCCGGCAGGGCAACGCCGCACTCGCCGCCGACGACAAGGAGAGCGCGGTCGCGCGTATGTCGGAGGTCCGTGCGATGCTCGGTGTGCTGGGCATGGACCCGCTCGACCCGTTCTGGGCCGGCCCGGGCTCGGGCGAGGACCTCCACGGCGTGGTGGACTCGCTGGTCCGGCTCGTCCTGGAGCAGCGTCAGGCTGCCCGCGAGCGCAAGGACTGGGCCACCTCCGACGCCATCCGTGACCGCCTGGTCCAGGCCGGGCTCAACATCGAGGACCGCGCGGACGGCTCGCGCTGGACCCTCAACAAGTGACCTTTTCTTAAGCCCGTAGTAGCAGTGTCAGCAGGAAGCAGGACAGCACCCATGGCCGGCAACAGCCAGCGCAGGAACCGCCGCAACCCCGGATCGAAGAAGGGCGCGTCGGTCGGCACGGGTGGCCACAGCCGTCGGGCGCTCGAGGGCAAGGGCCCGACGCCGCCCGGTGAGGCGCGCAAGGGCCACCCGAAGCAGCGCGCCGCGAATGCCGCCGCCAAGCGTGCCGCCGACAACAAGGCGCGCGGCGCGCGCCGCGGCGGCGTCCACGGCCGCACCGGCAAGTCCGGCGCGGAGCTGGTCTACGGCCGCAACTCCGTGCTGGAGGCGCTGCAGGGTGACGTTCCCGCGTCCGCGCTGTACGTCCAGCAGTTCATCGACAACGACGACCGCGTCCGCGACGCGCTGTCGCTGGCCACCGAGCGCGGCGTCCCGCTGATGGAGGCCCCGCGCCAGCAACTGGACAACCTCGCCGAGGGCCACAACCACCAGGGCCTGATCCTCCAGGTCCCGCCGTACGAGTACGCCCACCCGGACGACCTCGTGGCGGCGGCCGGCGTCAACCGTGACGCCCCGCTGATCGTCGCGCTCGACGGCATCACCGACTCCCGCAACCTCGGCGCGGTCGTCCGCTCCGTCGCGGCGTTCGACGGCCACGGCGTCGTCGTCCCCGAGCGCCGCTCGGCCGGCATGACGGCCGGCGCGTGGAAGACCTCCTCCGGCGCGGCGGCGCGGGTCCCGGTCGCCCGGGCCAGCAACCTGACGCGTGCGCTGGAGGCCTACAAGAAGGCCGGCCTCTTCGTCGTCGGCATGGCCGCGGACGGCGAGCACGACCTCGTCGACCTCGACGCGCTGACGGGCCCCGTCGTGGTCGTCATGGGCTCGGAGGGCAAGGGCATGTCCCGCCTGGTCGCCGAGACCTGCGACCTGACGGTCCGTATCCCGATGCCGGGCCAGGCCGAGTCCCTCAACGCGGGCGTGGCCGCCGGCATCGTCCTCTACGAGGCCGCCCGCCTGCGCGCGAAGCCGAAGAAGTAGGCACCACCTCCGGTTGCACCGTCCGGGGGCGCGGGGCCCTGCTTGATCAACTGCGGGCGCGAGCAACCACCTGTTCTGCTCGATCAACTACGGGCGCGAGCAACCACCCTGTGCGGATGGCCCTGTTCAGCGGGGACCATCCGCACGTCGGTGGCTTGTCGCGCACGCAGTTGATCAAGCAGAGCCCCGCGCCCCTGACGTTCGCGACGTTCCCCCGGCCCGAACCCGACCGAGTGGTTCGTATTACGGCTCGCCCGGTCGGCTGTCAACCGGGAGTGTCCTTCCGGCCCCTCGGCCGGTTAGTGGGATGTGGACACCAGAACACGTACCCGTCCTCGTCCCACGGCGGCGAACGCCGGTGGGATAGACGGCGGCGAGCCCATGCTCAACATGGTCAAGGTGCCGTCGGACCCCTCGCGGCTCAACACCACCACCGCGAGCTTCCGAGTCCGCTTCACCCCGCCCGCGGGCTCGCTGGTCGACGCGGGCCTGGTCGGCGTCGACGTGGGCAGACGTGAGTCCATGCTCGTCGGCGCGGGCGCCGTCGGCGCCGCCGCGGGCGTCCGCGGGGTCGCGGCGATGCCGCGCCGCCGCGGACGGGTGACGCCGATCACCTGGACGGGGCAGCTGGACCTGGTGGTCCCCGGCGTCACGCCGGGCGTGCAGCCGGGCATCCTCGGCGTGCCGCCGCAGTCCCCGGGGCCGCGCACCCAGGAGCTGGAGACGACCCAGCCGCTCAGCCTCGCCGACCTCGACGGCTACGGCGACGACCTGACCGACGTCCAGGTCTTCGAGCCGGCCGCGCGCAGGCCTCCGCTCCCGGACACGGGCGAGAGCACCGGCGCGTCCCAGCACGAGACCTGGCAGTCGAACAAGCGCGTCGACCTCGGCCTGGTCCTGCTGCCGCTGCGCGTCTTCCTCGGCCTGTTCTCCATCTACGCCGGCTTCAGCAAGCTGTGCGACCCCGTCTTCTTCGACGGCGGCGCACGCGGCTCGATGGTGCACTGGATGCAGGCGCTGCACCCGTGGAGCGTCGCGCAGCCGCTGATGCAGCTGGCGCTGGCCCACCCGGTGGGCGCGGGGCTGGCGGTGGCCTTCGTCCAGATCAACGTCGGCGTGCTGGCGGTGCTGGGTCTGTGGCAGCGCTTCACCGCCGCCGTGGCGATGACGCTCTCCTTCGCGCTGCTGGTGACGGTGAGTTGGCGGACGGTCCCGGTCTACGACACCCCGGAGATCATCTACCTGGCCGCCTGGAGCCCGCTGCTGTTGGCCGGCGCGCCGATGTTCTCGCTGGACGGCTGGCTGCACCTGGAGGCCTGGCATCGGCTCGGCGAGCAGGCGCGCGTCGCGCAGCTGCGGCGCCGGGTGATGCGGCGGGGCGTCGTGTTGACCACCGTCGTGGTGGGGGTGACGCTGCTGCTCGGCTCCGCGCTCGGCGCGGCGGTGCGGGCCTCGCACGTCACGCAGACCACGACGGTCCCGGCCGAGCAGCAGCAGCCGTCCGAGGCGCCGACGCAGGTCCTGCCGGTCGGTGCCTGGCCGACCGGCGAGGTGCCGGTCCCGGTGGGCGTGACGCCGAAGTCCGGCGCCACCTCCCCGGCGGCTGCCAAGCCCTCGCCCTCGGCGTCCGCGAAGCACCACCGCGGCACCACGACGGGCCACAGCGGCGCCACGGGCACCGGCAGCACGGCCGGTGGCACCGGCGGTGCCGGCGCTCCGCCGACCCGCTCCCACAACCCGGCGCCCGCGCCGACCCCGTCGAGTGGCAGCGGCGTGATCGGCGGCCTGCTGGGCGGTGGTGGCTGAGCCGCCGGCCGCACGACGAGAAAGACCCCCGGCCCTGGGCCGGGGGTCCTTCTTTCTGTCTCGGGTTCACGGCCGGTTGCTCAGGCCGCGGGTCAGCACGGGTCAGGCCACGGGGTCAGCCCTCCGCGTCAGGCCACAGGGTTCAAACCATGGGGTTCAGACCACTTGGGCCAGGCCACGGGGTCACCACTTGGGTCGGGCTCAGGCCTCGGCGGCAGCGCGGACGGCGGCGAGCTCCTTGGCGGCCTCGCTGAGGTCCTTGGCGGTGTCGATCGCGCGCCAGTAGACGCCCTGCGGCAGCTCGTAGCCGGAGAGGCGACGCTCGCGGGCCAGACGCGGGAACGTGGAGCGCTCGTGGTCGCCCAGGTCCGGCAGCATGGAGGCGAACTGGGCCGAGAAGACGTACACGCCGGCGTTGATGAGGTACGGCGACGGCGGGGACTCGATGAAGTCCAGGATGTTGCCGAACTGGTCGACGTCCACCGTGCCCCAGGGCAGGCGCGGACGGGCCAGGGCGAGCGTCGCGTGGGCGTCACGGGCCGCGTGGAAGCCGGACATGTCGCGCAGCGAGAAACGGGTCCAGATGTCGCCGTTGGTGGCGTACCAGGGCTCGTTCTGGCGCGGCAGCGAGGAGGCTGCGAACTTCAGGCCGCCGCCGCGGCCCAGCGGCTCGGTCTCGACCACGGTGCTGACGTTCAGCCCCAGGTCGGCGGTCTTCAGGTAGTCCTGAAGCACGTCGGCGAGGTAACCGCAGGAGACGACGACGTCGGTGACGCCCTCCTCGGCCAGCCACTGGAGCTGGTGGCCGATGATCGGAACGCCGGTGCCGGGGATCTCGATCATCGGCTTGGGACGGTCGTCGGTGTACGGGCGGAGACGGGAGCCCTGGCCGCCGGCCAGGATCACGGCCTGCGTCACCGTCGGCTTGGCCAGCGGCGACCCCCCGGCGGAGGGGATGAGGTGCTCTGCGGTCATGGCCTCACCCTAGTGGGCAGAAGTGTGAGCGAGGCCCGACGTCACCCGATGGTCACCTGAACCAGTGCATCAATTCGCCGGGCTGAGGGAACCCGCCGCGAAGGACGCGTCGCACACGGGGCGGGCGTAGGAGAGCGCCTTGTGCACGTCGCCGTGGTACTTCCGGACGGCGGCCTGGCCGAGCTCGCGCGCCAGCGAGGAGCAGTACTGGCGCAGCGACGGTTCACGGTCCATGGTGCGCTCCAGGTCGTTCAGCGCGACGGCGGGGCTCTTGACCGTCAACTCCCGGAGCAGGCGCGCCCGGAGGGCGGCGTCGGGGGCGACGGGGGCGGGCTGCGCCGGGGCCTGCGCGTCGGCCGCGGCCGTCAGCGACTGGACGTCGGCGGTGGCCGGCGGTGCCCAGGAGACCTTGGCGACGGCGAGGGTGCCGGTCGTCACGAGGACGAGCGGCAGTACGAAGGCGAGAGATCGGCCGATGCGGCGAGCTAGCTGCTTCACAGCGGCGATGCTAGCGAGGCGTGATGATTCGGCGACATTGCGTCACTCCAACGAGTGAGTCTGGTGTCGGAATTCTCCCGAAAAGCCGGAAGCCGCCCGGGCGAACCCGGGCGGCTTCCGCGCTTTTTGCCGATGACGCGAACCGGTTGTCCTGGTCCGGTCGGTCCGGTCGGTCCGTCGCTCGGTCAGTCGGTCAGACGGGCACCGGTCTTGGTGGAGAACAGGTGCAGCTCGCCCTGGCGCGGCACCACGTGCAGCACCTCGCCGCGGGCCGGCACGGCACGGCCGCCGACGCGGACGACCAGGTCCTTGTCCTCGCCGCCGACCTTCGCGGTGCCGTAGACGTAACCGTCGGCGCCGAGCTCCTCGACGACGTTCACGGTCACGGCCAGACCGGCGTCGCCGTCGGCCGCGCCCGCCAGGTCCAGGTGCTCGGGGCGGACGCCCACGGTCAGCGTGGTGTCGCCGTTCGCGGATGCCTCGGCCACGGCCTCGCGCGAGACCGGCACCACGGTGCCACCGAACTGCACACCACCGTCGACCAGCGGAACCTCGATGAGGTTCATCGCCGGCGAGCCGATGAAGCCGGCCACGAACAGGTTCGCGGGGCGGTCGTACATGTTGCGCGGGCTGTCGACCTGCTGGAGCAGACCGTCCTTGAGCACGGCCACCCGGTCGCCCATGGTCATGGCCTCGACCTGGTCGTGGGTGACGTAGACGGTCGTGATGCCCAGGCGGCGCTGGAGCGACGCGATCTGGGTACGCGTCTGCACCCGGAGCTTGGCGTCCAGGTTGGACAGCGGCTCGTCCATGAGGAAGACCTGCGGCTCACGCACGATCGCGCGGCCCATGGCGACACGCTGACGCTGACCACCGGAGAGCGCCTTCGGCTTGCGGTCCAGGTACTCGGTCAGGTCGAGGATCTTCGCGGCCTCTTCGACCTTGGTGCGGATCTCGGCCTTGTTGACGCCGGCGATCTTCAGGGCGAAGCCCATGTTCTCGGCGACGGTCATGTGGGGGTAGAGCGCGTAGTTCTGGAACACCATGGCGATGTTCCGGTCCTTGGGCGGGAGGTGGGTGACGTCACGGTCACCGATGCGGATGGCGCCGCCGTTCACGTCCTCCAGGCCGGCCAGCATGCGCAGGCTGGTGGACTTGCCACAACCGGAGGGACCGACCAGGACGAGGAACTCCCCGTCCGCGATCTCCAGCTCCAGCGCGTCGACCGCGGGCTTCTCGCCGCCCGGGTACAGACGGGTGGCCTTGTCGAAAGTCACCGTAGGCATAGTGCTTCTGCTCTCCTTCACCGGCAGGAACGTGCCGGACGATCCGATGTAAAGGGGGGTGTGTCCGTATGAACTTGTCGCTTCTGTCGCCCTCCCGCACCCCGTACCAACCCGCCGGAGCGGCACGGTCCACGATGAGGTCTAGTCCACCAGCGAAGTGAACTCCGGGTGACGTTACCTGTCCGATGGTGTGCTTGTCAGCCCTCCCTCGGCACAAAATGCACCCGCCATCCACTCCGCCCGCCCGGTACACTGCCAACCGCGCCTCCTTAGCTCAGCTGGCCAGAGCACCGCTCTTGTAAAGCGGGGGTCGTCGGTTCGAACCCGACAGGGGGCTCCATCCGCGAGAGATCGCGAGAACGTGAGAAGGGCCAGCTCGGAGGCGGTAAGCCTCTCGGACTGGCCCTTCGTCGGTGTTCGACCGGTGGAGGCCGCTACTCGGGCCGTGCCACTGGCGTGCCAGAAGGCTCCGGAGGGTCCTCCTTGCCGAGCGCCTTGCGGACCGCTTCGCCCATCCGGTCGGCGATCACACGATCGCGGTCACTGGTCATGTGCTGGTAGATCAACGCCGCGCGCGGGGTGCTGTGACCCATGCGGATCATGAGCTCTCGGGTGCTCGCCCCGTTCTGCGACGCTAGGGTGTTCCCGGTGTGGCGGAGATCGTGGAAGTGAGCGTCCACGGTGACCTTGGCGGCCTTACAGGCATCAGCCCAGTCGTCTCCGAAGTTGCTCCGCCGCAGCCGGCCACCCCGCGGACCGACGAAGAATGGCCCGTCGTCCTTCTTGCTCGCGTGCATCGTGAGGTGGTGCTCAAGGTCCGGGACGATGTCGACGGGGAACGCGACCGGGCGGAAGCCGGCGCGACTCTTGGGTGCCTTCTCGATCAGCTTTCCGCTGCTCAGCTCAGCCTGATTGCGTCGGACCCACAAGACGCGCGCTTCCAGATCCACATCCCGCCGGCGGAGCGCGGCGAACTCCCCGAAGCGCAGCGTGGTGAAGGCCGCCAGCAGGATCAGCGCGCGCCACTGCGGTTGGATCGCCCCCGCCACCGCGTACACCTCCTGGATCGTCAGGGTCGGACGCTCGGGCACGTCGTAGCGGTCAGCCCCCTTGATCCGACACGGATTGCGCTGGATCAACTCGTCATCCACAGCGGTGTTCATGATGGCGCGAAGAAGCTGATATGCCTTGACCACGGTCGGCTCACCAACGCCCTCAGCAAGGAGCACCGTCCGCCAGGAGCGCACACGTGCGGGAGTGATCTCGGAGAGCGTCAACCCACCGAGCTGCGGCCGGATGTGCAGACGGATGACACCCTCGTACCTCTCCCGCGTCCTCTCCTCCAGCTTGCGGTCCCGGAACCAGGCGTCCGCGAAGACGGCGAAGTTGGTCTTTCCGGAGTCCGGGTCAACCCACTGATTCCGAGTGATGTCGGCCTCGATCAGTGTCAGCGCGATCTCAGCATCGGTCTTGGTCGCGTAGGTCTGCTCACCAGTCCGCAGGAGCCCCGTGAGGGGATCGGGGTAGCGGATCTGCCACCGGCCAGACGGGAGCTGCCGGACCGAGCCGAACCGGCGGCGTGCGCCTTTGCTGTTGGCCATCAGGCAGCCACCGCCCCGAACCGACGCCGACGAACCACGGGGCGCACGGTGTTGGCCTCGACGTAGGCAGCCAGGACGCTTTCCTTGATCCGGACGTGGCGGCCCACGTGGACGAACTCGATGCGGCGTTCCTCGATCAGCCGGCGGGGAAAGCGCTCCTTGCTCGTTTCCCAGGTGCCGAGTCGTTCGGCCACCTCACGCACTGTCAGCAGGCGGTCCATGCCTGTCCCTCCTCTCGGCTCGGGAGCAGCGATTGGCGCTCCTCTCTGGCGGCGGTGCGGTTGTGTTCGATCTGTTCGGCGATGGTGGCGGCGAGCAGGGATTCGCCGGGGGTGTGGCCTTGGCCGGCGTAGATCCAGTGGGCGAGGACGAGGGTTTCGCCGTCGTGTTCCATGTCGTCCAGGTCGGGCAGGCCGGCGGCGAGGAGCCGTTCGCGCAGTTCCTCGTGGGTCTGTTGGGCGCGGTAGTCGGCGCGTGCCTGGCGTAAGGCGCCGAGGGTGGTGGAGTAGCGGGGGGACTTGGACGAGAAGTGCCCGCGGAAGCCGAGCATGTGGGACCAGTGCGCGAGCAGCCGTTCCGGGTAGGCGTCGTTGAGTTCCCAGCAGGTCTCGATCAGACGCCGGGTGTGGTCGGGCAAGTCGTAGTCGGCCAGGGCGCCGAGGGAGTGGAGTCGGCGATCGACGCTGTCGGTGACCTCGGCGGCCTTCGTGGCGTACTTGGCGACGTAGGAGGCCACGGCCTGTTCGGTGATCTGGGAGCCGTCGCCGAAGGCCCGGATGGGGCGGACGTCGATTTGATCGCCCCAGCGCAGGACTCGGGCGGGGTGGGGGTCGGCGGCATCGAGCGGAACTGTGACCGACCGGGCGGCGGACCGGATCGCGCGGTGGAGCAGTGAGACCGTGGCCCAGGCGGGCGGGGTGGCTCCGGGCGGGCCGGCGCCGTCGAGGCGGATGACGGCGTGGAAGTGCACGGCGCCGCGGCGTTGGTACTCGGCGACCTTTCCGAAGGCGAGCTTGACCGTGTCGTCGAACTCGCGGCGGGTGAGGCCGGACGCCTTCGCGAGCTCGCGGCGCAGGTAGATGGTGAAGCGGCGCCACAGCTCGGAAGCCCAGTTGTTCCACAGGACCGCGTGCGCGTAGTCGTATCGCTCGGGGTCGAGCGGCGAGCCCAACATGGGGTCGGTCTTGGCGTGCTGTCGGCCGCAGCGGCAGCGTCCGGTGTCGGGGCGGTTGTGGACGGGGCCGAACGATGGGGCCGTGAGGGTGGCGAAGACCCGCGGGCAGTCTCGGACCGTGGCGGGGACGTCCTTGGTGTGGTCGCCGACAAGGCCGGCGCGGATGAGGTGGTAGGTGTCTGCGGCGTAGGTGGCCGAGCAGGTGGGGCACCGGGTGGCCCGGCGGTTGCCGCAGGCGACCTTGAGGCGTCCGCCCGGTTCGTCGGCGGTGCTGTACTCGCTGAGCGCGAGGCCGGTGGGCAGGTGGCGGATGGTCTTGGAGCCCCACAGGTTGATCGGGTTCGCGCAGCCACCAGTGCGGCGGATCTGCTCAACCAGTCGGGGCAGGTCACCGCGGGCGGACAGGCGCGCGAGGTCGTCCGTCACGTCGTCGAAGTGCCGGCCACGGGCCCCACCGGCGAGTGTGGGGTCCGTGAACGGGTTCAGCGTCAACGCCATCAGGAGCGCTCACCCTCGGGGCGGGCGTGCTGCTCGTTCCAGTCCTCCGCGCAGACCTTGTGGACGGGCTTCCCGCGGTCGGAGCGCAGGTTGGTGGGCTTGTCGCAGATCACGCAGTCGTCGGGGGTGTTGGACCAGTGCTTGGAGTCGCGCCAGTCGAGGAGGCCCATGACGTCACCGACCGGCCGGGGTGAGGGCCGGGGTCTTGGCCGTGGTGGCGGGGACGTGGCCGGTGCCGGAGCAGTGGAGGCAGACCGCAGGCAGCGTGGGCAGCGTGCCGTCCGGCTGGCGGGAGCCGATGGAGACGTGGGCGACGGGGAAGCCGTCGCAGTTGGAGCAGATGCGCACGGAGTTGGTGTTCGCGGGCATGATGGTGGGACTCCTGTCCTGTGAGTTGATCGGGGCTGGGAGGGCTCGGGGCGACCGTGATTCCTTGGCCGGGATCGGTCGCCCCGAGGTGTAGCTAGTCGCGGGTGGGGCCGTGCTCCTTGAGGCTGTTGACCAGGCCCTTGACGGCGACCGAGGCGACGGCGAGGGCGAGGAGGATGCCGATCGCGATGGCACCGGCGACGATCACGGCGACGACGGCGCCGATGCCGCCGGCGACGTACGGGGCGACCGAGGGTCGGGCCGCTCGGACGATGACCGGGGCGGGCGGGGCGTAGTACGTGGCCGGCTGCTGCTGGTAGTTGGCCGGGGCCGGAGCCGTCGGCTGCTGGACCGGTACCGGGAGCGGGGCCGGGGGCGGGGTTTGCGTGATGACGTAGGGCTGGTTCGAGCCGGGGGCGAAGGTCGGGCGGATTCCCATGGCGGATCGTTTCCTTCCAGGTCAGCGGTGCTGGTTGACGACGTCGACGCCGGTCTTGGTGGTGTCGTTGATCACCGGGGCAAACATGGTGTGAGCGAGGTAGAAGCCGAAGAGCAGGACCACGGCGACGATCCACAGCCGCAGGCGCATGACCTTGACGAGCAGCCAGACGATCAGGCCGAGGACGACGACCAGGGGGAGCTGGATGGTCATGCCGGGACTCCTTCGAGCTGGGCGAGGATCGCGGTAGCGAGCTGGGGCGGGACACCGAGCCGGGTGCGCAGCGCGTCCGGGTCGATCGGGGCACCGGTCCGGGTCTGGTGGTCGGCAGCGATCGAGCGGGCGTGGTTGAGCAGCGCGGCCGGGACGGTCATCGCTGGAGCCGGCGGGAGCGCCGGTGCCGGCTCGGGCTCGGGCAGTTCCGGGGCCGGTTCGTCGAGGTAGACCGGGGGGTCTTCGCGCTCGACGTCGAGAACGGGCGCCGGTGCCGGGACGACGGGCGGGGTCGGGGGTTCGGTGTGCGGGGCGCGATCGTGGGCGAGGAGGGTGCCGCCGAGGAACGCGGCGGCGGGCCAGCCGGCGACGAGCATCCGCAGCCAGGCCGGGGCGTGGTGCATGTCGAGGAATCCGGCGGTGGCGACGTTGGCACCGAGGGATGCAGCGAGGGCGATGGTGAACCAGGCCCAGGCCAGTCGGGCGGAGCGGTTCTGCCGCAGTCGGCGCCAGGCAGCGACCAAGAGCAGATCCACCGAGATGGGGTAGGCCCATGCCTTCCAGCCGGTCTGCCCGGCGGCCATCGCCACGTCGTGGAGGTGGGCGAAGGACAGCGCGGCGGCGATCACGGCCTGCACCAGCACCGCATCCACGCGGGGTAGGAGACGGCGGTTCATCGGAGCTTTCTCCGTTCACAGTTGGGACCGGAGGCGAGCGGGGCGTTTGGCCGGCCGCCCGACTCCGGCGATCGGACTACTCGGGGTCGGCGGTGCCGGAGCCGAAGCAGCCGAGGCAGATGCCTTCCTGCTGGCCGGCGTTGCGGCGCTTGCGGCCGACCCGGACGGTGACGGCGACCTGTCCGGTACCGGCGCAGGAGGGGCACACAGGTGGTGCTTTGGCGGCGGGCTTTCGTCGGGTCGCCACAGTCAGGCCGTTGTCTTCGCGGCGGCGCGCGGACGGCGACGGCGGTTGCGGCGCCGGGGCTTGATCGGCGCGGACTGGGCGGCGTACATCTCCAGCGCGGCGAGGTAGTCGGCCGCGGCGGCGGCGAGGTGCCGGGCGAAAGTCAGGTGGTCGGTCAGCGGGATGCTGTCGAGCGCGCTGATGGTCAGGTGCTCGGCGATGTTGCCGAGGGAGAGGATCGGGGTCCGCTCGGTGCCGTAGTCGTGCAGGTTGACCGTGGTGTCGGCGGCGGCGTAGAAGCCCAGGTGGACGGTCACGGGAGGGTCCTTTCGAAGTGGTTTCGGGCATGGCTCGGGTAGGGACTTGGCGCGCAGGGGCGCCGACCAGGGGCGTTCTCGACCGCTACGAGGCGGCGGGGGCCGGGATGTACACCGGCGCGTCCTCGGGCACAGCGTCGGCCGGCGGGACGGGGCGGAACGGGTTCAGCGCGGGCAGGTCCGGCACGAGGTGCGCGTGCGCGGCGCAGTGCCTGGCGGTCTCCGACAGGGAGCGGTACGGGGTGCGGATGCGCTGCCACTGCCCGGAGGTGTCGCCGACGATCGCGCAGCCGGGCAGGTAGGGGCTGAGCGCGGTGGCCGCGTGCATCGCCTCATCGGAGACGTCGCCGAGGCCCATGCGGGCGGATTCGGTGTCGTTAACGCGGTGGACGACGCGGTTGGTGAGTTGGGAGCGCAGCAGGGTGGCGCCGGGGCCGAGGTCGGCACCGAAGCGCTGGCCCATGACTTCCAGGTACATGCCGGCGGCGCGGGCGAGCTGGGCGAAGCGGACCAGGAGCGTGATGGTCTCGTCTCGGCGGGGGTCGTTCTTCTTCGTCGACAGCAGCAGTTCGGCGATCTCGTCCACGATCAGCACCAGCGGCACGGGGCGCAGAGGCTCGGGCAGGCCCCACACGTCGGCGGCTATCTCGCCGTCGCCGACTGTGCCGGGGATGCCGAGGTGGTCGCGGATCAGGTCGTAGCGGCGGGCCATCTCGACGTTGACCAGGACCCGCAGCAGATCAAGGGCAAGGTCGGGGTCAATCGCAAGCGCCGACAGCCGCGGGCCGAAGGGGGCTTGTTCGACGCCCTTCTTGCAGTCGATCCCGCACAGGGCGACCGGCTGAGAGGCCAGGCCGTGGACCAGGTTGCGGGCGAACATGGACTTGCCCGACTGGTTCGCCCCAAGGGTCAGGCCGTGCGGAACCGCGCGGTAGTCGCGGACGTACGGCCGGCCGTCGGAGGCCAGGGCGACCGGAACCCGAACGGGGCCGGTGTTCTTCGCGGTGATCCGGGACGGGACCACGACGTTCGCCAGCACGTCGAAGCCCATGATGCGGAGGTCGACGACGCCGGGGCGGACCTCGGTCACGTAGACCGCGTGGACCTGCCAGGCGTGCCGCAGAGCCTCAGCCGCCTTGGACACGGTCTCCGTGGTCATCCCCTTGGCGAGCCGGATGCGGACCCGGACGCCCATGGTCGAGGGCTGTACCATGCGGACCTTTGGCGGGACCGGGCGCCGCACGGCGTTGTCACCGCGCTGGGTAGCCAGGATCCGCCACAGCGGCGGCTCGGTGGCGAGCCCGCAGGCGTCCATGGTCTCCGCCCAGTCCCGGCGCATGCGGACCAGCGTGGCCGGCAGGCCGACCGCGGACCAGTACGCGCGCGGGGCGTGGCTGCGGGTGTACAGGGCACCGCCCGCGACGGTGGCTAACGGGGCGCCGGTCTCGATGAGAGCGAGGAGGTCGTTCACCGCGATCAGCCCTTCGCCGGCGCGAACGGGGTGACGGCCATGGCGCGGAACGCGATCCCGTGCCGCTTCTCGCCGTTGAACTCGTTCTCCCAGTCGCGGGCCTTGAGGCCGGTCACCGCGACCATGGTGCCGACGGCGATGCCCTCGGGCGGCAGGCCCGACTCCGGGACGCTCACGGTCAGCAGGTTCCCGTCGCCCTCGTCCGAGACCAGCAGACCCACGGTGTGCATCACGGCGCCGGTCACCGCGTCGGTGGCGAGCTCACCGGTCTTCTTGTTCTTCAGCTTGGGCGCCGGTCCGACGGCGACGAAGACGACTGCGGTCGAAAGGTCGATCTTGAAGGCAGGCATTGAGCCGACTCCTCTAGATGAGGCTTTCTCCTGCACTCATGTACAGGAGCGATGATTAGAGAGTGCCCTACTCCTGTACATAAGTAAACCCGCCCCGGAAAGAATCTCGGGACGGGATACGGAGGTTGAGGCTCCGTCAGTCGCCAGCGGCGAAGCGATAATCAAGAACGAACTGGTCAGCGGACATGAGCGTGTCGCAGACCTCGACCACCCGCCCGTCCACCGTGCGGGCATCACGGATCAGATGCAGCACCGGCGCGCCAGGGCTCAGGGCAAGCGCCGACACCTCAGCCTTGGTGGCCAGCCGTGCCCGCACAGTCTCGGTGAAGTCGGCGAGCCGGTAGCCGTGTTCTTCAAGTCGGGCATAGATTCCACCGCCGCCGGGGTTCTCCTGGAACATCTCTGGGATGTCCTTGACCACATCCCACGGCAGGTAGGACGTGGCCTCTTCGGTCGGGGTGCCATCCAAGAAGTAGCGCCGGCGACGTGCGAGCACCTTCGTGCCAGGCTCCACCCCGAGCCGCGCGGCGATGCCCTCTGGAGCCGGCGCGGCGCCGACATGGAGGACCGCCACCGAGGGGACTCCGCCCGACTGTTCGACCTCCGCGATGTAGGCAGCCTTGCCCGCCTGTCGGTGTGAACGCCGGAAGCGATCCGAGGACTTCCGCTGAACCGGCGGACGCCGGCGCACGAACGAGCCCTTCCCGTGGTGAGTTTCCACGAGCTGCTGAGTCCGCAGCTCAGCCACGGCCTTTCGCACGGTGCCCGACGCAGAGTTGTACCGGGCCATCAGCTCAGCTTCACTCGGCACCGGGTCCCCCGGAGCCAGCCCGCCTGAACGGATCTGCGCGGCCAGGTCCTCTGCGATCTGCAAGTACTTCGGTGCGCCCGAAGCCGAGGCCGCGTCTACGTTCCCCATAGTCCTTACCGTCCCCTAGTCTCCTGTACATGAGTACCACGCCGCAGCACTCCGTGTCCGTCGCCGGAGTCGTCGTCCGTGAGGATGGCCGCATCCTTGCCATTCAGCGCGCCGATAACGCCACCTGGGAGCCGCCGGGCGGGGTGCTGGAACTCACGGAGACGATCGAGGACGGCGTTCGCCGAGAGGTTTACGAGGAGACCGGCATCAAGGTCGGCGTGGAGCGTCTGACCGGCGTCTACAAGAACCTCGCGAGGGGCGTCGTCGCTCTGGTCTTCCGCTGCCACCCTGAAAGCGGGCACGAACAGCTCTCGGATGAGACAGCCGCGGTTGAGTGGCTGACCCCGGAGGAAGTCACCGCCAGCATGGGCCAGGTCTACGCCGTCCGCATCCACGATGCGCTGCGCGATGACTATGCGCCCCTGGTCCGAACTCACGACGGGCGAGTGCTCCTCGATCAGGAGCAGGCGAGCTGAGGTGCTGCCCCCTCGTTTGCTGTGGTGCGACCCTGGACCCATCCCGCGCTTCAACAAGCAGGAGCGGGTGACGGTCATTGTCCGCGACCCTGGGTTCGCCGACCCGCCGGATGCCGATGACCACGAGTGTTCGCTCTACTGGTCCATCTGTCAGACCCACGAACGTCCGTACATACACGAGCAATGCGGGGAAGGGCCCCACCTCATTGCCCACCACTGCGAAGGGCACGGGCCTGTGAACATCTGGCCGGACCAACGGATGCTGATGTTCCCCGAAGGGTTCGATCCGCCGCTAAGCGAGGCGCAGTTGGCTTGGGTCCGCTCTGCGGACGACGAGGCCTGACGAGAAGAGCAGTACGGGGCGAGCGCGCCAAGCGCGGCAGCGTGGTTGACGTGAATCGTTCGAGGTGAGATGAGGTGGAGAGGGGAGTGGTGATGACTTTCTCTACTGAATCAAGGGACCACGCCGCTTGCGCGGCGCGGCCCGCCCCCGCTCGGGCGCGCTCCTGTCTTCGCCCCGCGCCGCCCGGCGGGGCGGACCGCAAGCGGAGGCAGGGGCAAGAGTCGGACTGACTGTCTGGACGACAGGGGATCAGCCGGCACCGGGATGACCGGGCCGTGCCGAGGGTGCAGGCCGTAGGGGCTGGGGAGGGGACTGCCATCCCGACCGCCATCGACCCAGGCAGAGCCGAGCAGACTTGCCCCCTGGGGTCCAGATCGTTCGTACAGTGGCGCGCTCCATCTGGACCCCAGGGGGCAAGCCCGCTCCACGTGCGTGTGGGTCGACGGCGGACGGGATGTCAGGGGGGGAGTGGTGGGAATGCACCGACGCGCAGAAACACGGCTCCGGGACTGGTCGGCCCGGTAGAGCAATCACGCCAATTCTTCAAGCCGATCAAACCAAAGCTGTTCGAGCTCCTTCCAGCCTTCGGTGGTGCAAACCTGGTGAGCCAGCGTGGCGATCGCCTTTCTGGCGTCCTTTGTATTCACCAGTTGCCATGAGTCCCTGCTGCTCCAGCGCCACAAAGTTCCGGGGGTGGCCCGGTTCTCCAGCTGGGTATCCCAATATTTTCCGGCCGTGCCAACGAGGGAGTGAAAGTCCCGCCCGTCGAACTGGCAGCACATGATGTTGTATGTATTGATTGCTGCGGGATGGTATCCGAGTGCTGCGGCAGAATTGAGATGCTTGAGGGCCTCGCGAGAGTTTACTGGAATGAGACAGAACCCCATGTCGTTGTGAATCGAAGGGTCCTCGGGGCGCCGTTTCTCGGCAAACTCAAAGAGGGCAGCTGCCTCGCGATAACGGCCCTCGGAGAGCAGCAGGCGCGCGTGGTTCTCCATTTCGATGACGAGCCTCCCCCCGGAGTCGACTGACTCCAACGGCGACGGCTCGGTGGGCGGCAGGACGGCGCGGCGCGCTATCTCAGCTTCCAGTTCGCTGCGAGTGACCAGCCGATCCCCCATCAGCGCGGGAGGGCAGGGGGGCAGGGCGCGCCCTTGGATCCACAGGTACTCCTGTCGAAGGGAATGCTCCGACCAATCCCGCACGAATGTCTCTGAGAAGCGATCGACAACCCAGCGATACTCTTTTATGAGCTCTGCGGACGGGTCGGCAAAATTCAGAGCCTCTTCTAGCTCTGCCGGCTGCGGCGGGCGCAAGGTGATCAAGTCATCTACGGGGGCGTAGAGGATCCATGTAATCACTCGCGGCCCAAACGACTCGATGGTGACTTGGACGAACCCTGCGAAGTCATCATCACCTGGCGCTGGCGCGACCGACGCTTGAATGTCGAGAACATCGCGCCAAGCTTCCAGGTCTTCGGGGCTAAGTCCGAGGATCCTCCCCAGGTCTTTTTTGGGGATTATGTTCTTCAGGATCGCGGCACCGAGAAGTGGGGAGAAAACCTCAATGCAGAGCCCGTAGCGAATCAGGGAGTCGGCATCGATGCCGCGGCGTGTCAGCTCGCTGGCTATCGCGCGGAGGGCATCTGCCCGAGATTCCTGGGAGGTGTTGTCTGCCTCTTGGTTGCGGGCGAGGAGGTGTCTGAGGCTAGTGACGAGGCTTACTGTGCGCCATGAGGTGCCGGGGTTCTTGTCGGTCTCGCACATCAGTGCCTCGCGCGCGTCAAACGGCCTTGGCCCGCTCAAGTTGCGCCACCTCCTGACCTTGGCCGGGTCACCCGGATGCCACGTTGACAATCACGATCGTACGTAGGATCCTAGCAAACAGGAGGAGCTATGACTGACACCATCTTTCAAGCCAGCGATCTAGCTACCAAGCGAGTTGAGCTCCTGACAGCGGCGCGTAGCGGCCTCGCGAGGGTCCGCGACAAGGATGGCACTAGCCTGGTCATGTTGCCTGAGAGTCGCCTGCACCTGCTAGAGACCCTGGCGGATTGGTCGCAAGCAGCCGTGCGCCTGGAGGCAATCATCAGCCGCGGAGCAGGCAGAGATGTCAGTGCTCTCGGTGACCTGGCATGGCTTCGAGTCTTCGACGATGAGGATCTTCGGGAGTTCCTTGCGGAGCTCCAGGCGGCCCTCACGGCAGCTCATGCAGACGGTCACGTCAGCGTCCTAGAGGACTGTCTGCAGGCTTGGCGGACCACCGCCCGACAGCTGGAAGACCCTCTGCGGCGCAGTATCCTGCTCGGCCAACACGACCCCGCAGACTTCGTGACCGCGCCTCGGCCCGAAGATGAGTAGCAGCGCCTACGACCCGCATGAGCCGGCCAGGCGTCCTGGTGGAAAGCCAGACGAGCAGCCTAAATATCGCGTCTTGGTTCACAGGCGGTTCAAGCGCTTGTATGAGCAGTTGGCGGATCGGGTTGGGTTGCAGCAGGCTCAACAGTTCTGGGATCACGTGTCCCACGATCCTGGCAATCCGGCACCTGTTGCATCGACCTGCATCCTGCGAGGAAAGGCCGGCAAGCCGCAGGGGCCGGGGTGGTCGCGGACAACTCACTACGAGGTAAGTGGTGCGGCCCGCATCGATTACCAGTTCAATGATGAGTACCGCGTTGAGGCCGACGGGGACGCACACCGGGTAGTGGCGATTCTGACGATCAACTACAGCAGCCACTAGCGTGCGTTGCGTTTGCTCGACGAGTACGCCGAAGGATGGGGAATGGCATGGCTGAGCAGCCAGTCAGCTTGCTGGCTTACTCGCTTGCGGCCGGGGACTTGACCCTGGGCGACTACATCGCGGCTGTAGAGGATGAGTCTCGATTGCTGCCATCGGAGTCGCTCGCTGAAGCACGTGAGTGACTTCAGATCACGGACTGCGCTGTATGACGGCAGTCGTCGCGTACAGCAGTGAGGGACAGCAACTCACGTTGCTGCTGCATGGCCTGGGGAGTCTGCCGCCCCACAGGCGCGGTTGTCCACGAATGACTCGTCCGGCAAGAGCTGCGGATCAAAGGTTGCAGTTTGAACCTTGCCGAGCGAACCAACGCAGAAGCCCCGCGCCGAATGGAGCGGGGCTTCTGGCGTAACCAGTCTGCCTACTCGTCGGCTGGTACTTCCGCTTCTCGGCCGGTGCAGCGCAGCCACTCGTTGTAGCGCCACCGAAGGGCCTCTGGGTGCGGCTGGCGGTCCAGGGCAAGCTTTGGGTGCACGATGCCCATGGCTCCCAGGCTTGGTCCTCCAGGGCGCGCCTCTGCGGTCAGGGTGTCAGGGTTGATGGCGAAGAGGTGGGCGTCAAAGGCCCTGTGAAGTGCCGCGTTCATTGGCAGGCCGTTGCGGGCGTCGGAGGTACCGCCGTCAGCGTCGCCTCGGAGGTGGGCTGCCTCGATCATCTGGGGAATCGCGATCCCCGAGAGGGGGCAGTGTGGACCGTACCGCTGGAACACTTCGAGCTTGAATCGGGCCTGGTCCGGTCGTGTGACCACAGTCCCGTTCCGTCGGCGGCGTCTGTTGCCTTCGAGCTGGAACGGCTGCTCCTCTGAGCGGTCGTGGTCCAGGACTTGTACGGGCGGGGTCTCGCCGAAGTTGACCAGGAACAGGCTGCTCTCGTCCTCCCAGCCCTCTACCCATGCAAGGTGTACGCCTCGGAGGTCGCCATGCTCGGTGATCACAAACAGGGGAAGCCGCAGCGTGGCGGCCGCCTTCGTGGCGTTGACTTCACCGAGGTCACGGCCTGGCTGCCGTGTGACCGGGTAGTGGTACAGCGCTCCGTTCTCGTTCAGGTCGTCGGGGTAGTGTTGGCCGGTGTGCTTGAGTCCGATCGTCACGCCGTCGGGATGGATCTTCTGGGTACGGGCTTTGTCTGTCCAGATGCCACGGTAGTTGCCGTATGCACCTACTGAGCGAATGGCGTCCGCGGTGACCAGCCCGGAGCTGTCCCGCCGTCCGAGCAGATTCCGCCACACAGCCAGGCGCCACTCCCGCTCTGCGTCTACGGTCTCCGTGTGGCTGTTGAGGACCGTGAACCCCATGGCGCGCAGTACGGGGTTTGTGGCCGCCTCGCCACCATCGAACTGGTCGTTTGACAACGGACCGCTGGTCCGATGCTGGTAGCCGTAAGCGACGCCGGCGATCGCCTTGGCGTCGTACAGCAGGTCAGCGTGACTGAGGTAGTACTGCGTCGAGGGGCCGAACTTGTGCTTGTCGCGGAAACGCTGCCCACCCAAGTCGTTGTACTCAGCGAGTGCCCTTTCCACCGCAGTGGCACTCGTCAGGTCTCTGATCCTCATGGCCCACCCCTAGATCTCAACTGGCACGCGAGCCTACTAACTTCAACGATCGGAGATCAGCTCCCTCGTCGAGCGTGATGCAGGACCCAGTGCCGCCGGCGTTCAAGATCCGGACCAGTCACGGACCAGAAGCCCCGATACGTAGGGCGCAAGACGACTCCTCGCAGGTCAGGGTGGATGACCCGCCGGATCGCGGAGCGGTCTGTAAAGCCGCTCCCTATAGTGAGCGCCAAGAGGAGGTGTCGTGTCTGACGAACGCCCACTGAGCGAGCTCGCGCAGGGTGCTCAAGTCGAAGCAACGATCACAGGCCACTGGCCTTGGGGTGTCACCGCGAAGATCCACGGGTTCGAGCCCGTGGGCGCATCCATGGACGTCATCCGACGTGGCAGCGAGCCTGAGGTGCGCCGACTCGCGCAAGAACTCCCGCCGGTGGGGAGCGTCATTTCAGTGATCGTCGGCGAGATACGGACGTGGCACCACGAACCATGGATCTGGATTGACCTCACCTGTCCCCAGGTGCTGGACCACTCGTAGCTTGTTCTCCCGGGCGTGCCACTACCGTGCCAGAACGAGCGGTGTCCGATGGGTTCGAGCGGTGACTGACGGGGAGTTGAGCGGCCACGCCATCAGGTCCACGTATCCGCTGCTCAGGGCGTGAGTCTCACTCGCAGTCTTGTAAAGCGGGGGTCGTCGGTTCGAACCCGACAGGGGGCTCTGCGGCTCACCAGCCGGAACGCAACGCAAAGGCCCCGGACCGTCGTAGGTCCGGGGCCTCTTGCGGTTGTAGGTGACGGCAACTGTTCGTCAGGGGCCGGTCGGTGGCCTGGCAGGGCTTGGGATGCGAGGGTGTCGCTACTGGACCAGGCGGCCCGCGACCGAGATCAGGCCGCTCAGCAGGGCGGCCGCGACGGACGCGCAGCAGAGGAGGCCGGCGTACTTGGCCAGGCGGCGCTCCGGGGCGTCGGGGCGGAGGACGCCGAGGTGGTCGAGCGAGGCCGGGCGGCGGATCAGGAGGACCGCGCAGAGGCAGCCCAGGGCCGCGGTCGCGAGCCCGAGGAAGAGGACGGCGATCCAGCCGGCCGCCGGAACGACGCCGACCTGGACGAGGGAGCCGTCTGCGGCGCGCTGGACCGGGACGGTGCCGCCGGTGGCGAGGGGCACGTCGATGGTGGCGGAGGGGTCCTGGACGGTTCCGTCGTCGGAGGTGAAGGTGCCCGTGCAGCGGGTGTGCGCCTGTTTGCCGGATCCCACCGTGGAACAGGAGTGCACGGCGAGGGTGCCCGGGGCGCCGGTCAGCCGGAGTGAGCCGGCGAGGTTCGGGCCTACGCCGAGGAACACCGCGACGGCACCCGCCAGCATGCCGATCGGGACGAGCCAGACGAACGCGGAGGGTGGGTGCGCTCGTGAAGCGGAGGGGCGCGGTCGGGTGGGCATCGCGCAAGGTTAGCCATCCGGCCGTGGTCCCGTGGACGGCACCGCTGCTGTGAGCTGAACCCGGATGCTAAGAGGGCGCTAAGACTGCCGGGATCACGCACTGCGGTGGTGCCGTTCGCGCTGCCACCCTGACGCGTGCGGGTCCGCGACGGGTGGCCGCTTCGGGGGACGTTCAGAGGCAGGCGAGCACGGTGCGGGGCTTTTTGGGGGCGGTCACGGCCTATCCGACCGTGGTGTTCACCTTCGCGCTGGTCGTGGTGGTGGCGTACTGGGTGCTGGTGCTCGTCGGGGGAGCGCACCTGCACGGAGCCCGGGGTGGGCATGCGGGCTCCGCCGGTCACGGGGGACACGGGGGACACGGCGGCGGCCATGCCTGGGGGCATGGCGGCCAGGCCGGTCATGGCGGGGGGCATGGCGGACACGGCGGGGCGCATGGTGGGGGCCACGGGGGACAGGCCGGTCACACCGGCCAGGCCGGCCACCACGCCCCGCCCGGCCAGGCCGGGGCCGCCCACGGTGGCGGGCACAGTGGCGGCGGGCAGAGCGGCGGGGGCCACCACTGGCACGCCGCCGCGCGGCGGGCGGCGGGGCTGGGTGGGGTACCGGTCACGGTGGCGGTCTCGCTCGTGGTCGCCTTCGGCTGGTTCACCGCGCTCGCCTGCACTGAATGGCTCGGCGGCGGCCGGTGGTTCCTGCTGCCGCTCGCGCTCGCCGGTGGGTGGGTGGGGGCCCGCCTGCTGGCCGTGCCGCTGGCACGGATGATGCCGGAGCCCTCTCCGCCGCCCTCGCGGCGGGACTTCGTGGGGCTCGGCTGCGTGATCAGGACCGGTCGGGTGGGGCCCGACTTCGGTCAGGCCGAGGTCCGCTCCGCCGACGGCTCATCCGCCGTGGTGCAGGTCCGGCAGAGCCTCGACGACGCGGCGGGCGAGGGCGGAACGCTCCGCGCCGGAGCCGCCGCACTCATCTACGACTACGACGCCGACGGCGAGTTCTTCTGGGTCATGCCGGCGCCGATCGCCTAGTCACAGCCAGCGCACGTCCAGCGCACGCACAACGCACATCCATCTCATTCGCAGCACCAGTGAAGTCCATCCAAGGGAACAGCCATGTCTGTCGTCACCATCGGTATCGGCGTACTCGTCGCCGTCCTGCTGCTCATCGGTCTGGGCACGCTGCTGCTCTTCGGACGGCTGTTCCGCAAGGTCGTCCAGGGTGAGGCCCTGATCGTCTCCCGTCCCAAGAGCGTCGACGTGAGCTTCACCGGCGCCCTGGTGCTGCCGATGCTGCACCGCGCCGAGGTCATGGACATCTCGGTGAAGACCATCGAGATCACCCGCAAGGGCCGCGAGGGGATGATCTGCAAGGACAACATCCGGGCCGACATCCAGATCACCTTCTTCGTCCGCGTCAACAAGACCGAAGAGGACGTCATCAAGGTCGCCCAGGCCATCGGCACCGAGCGGGCGAGCCACCAGGAGACCATGCAGAACCTGTTCAGCGCCAAGTTCGCCGAGGCGCTGCGCACCGTCGGCAAGCAACTGGAGTTCGCGGACCTCTACACCCACCGCGAGGAGTTCCGCGACCGGATCATCGCCGCCATCGGCACCGACCTCAACGGCTACCACCTCGAGGACGCGGCGATCGACCACCTCGAGCAGACCCCGATGGCCGAGCTCGACCCGACCAACATCCTGGACGCACAGGGCATCCGGAAGATCACCGAGCTGACCGCACTGGAGCACATCCGCACCAACGACTTCCAGCGCAACGAGCAGATGGAGATCACCCGTCAGGACGTCGACGCCCGCGAGGCCGTGCTGGAGCTGGAGCGCCGCCGCGCCGAGGCGGAGATCCGGCAGCGCAAGGGCATCGAGACGCTGAAGGCGCAGGAGGAGGCCGCCACCGCGCAGGTCCAGGAGGAGGAGCGGCTCAAGGCGCACAGCGCGCTGCTGCGCACCGAGGAGCTGCTCGGCGTGCAGCGCGAGAACCAGCAGCGCGAGATCGCCGTCGCCGAGAAGAACCGCGAGCGCGTCCTGGCCGTCGAGTCCGAGCGGATCGAGAAGGACCGGCTGCTGGAGGTCGTCAACCGGGACCGCGAGGTGCAGCTGGCCAAGGCCGGGATGGAGAAGGAGGTCGAGGTCGAGCGCCGCGGCGTGGCCGAGGTGCTGCGTGAGCGGATCGCGGTGGAGCGGACCGTCGCGGAGCAGGAGGAGGAGATCAAGCGGGTCCGCGTCGTCCAGGAGGCCGAGCGCACCCGGCAGTCCGTCATCATCGCCGCCGAGGCGGAGGCCCAGGAGCAGCTGGTCAAGGACATCAAGGCGGCCGAGGCCGCGGAGCAGGCCGCGCACCTGAGGGCCAAGGAGCGGCTGGTGCTGGCCGAGGCCGCGCAGAAGAGCGCCGAGCTGGAGGCCGCTGCCAACGTGCGCCGCGCCGAGGGCGAGCGGGCGCTGGCCGGTGCCGCCGGTCTGGCCGAGGCCGAGGTGGCGGAGCGCCAGGCGCTGGCCGACGCGGCCGGTGTTCGGGCGCGGCTGGAGGGCGAGGCGGCCGGTCTCATGGAGAAGGCCGTCGCGATGGAGAAGGTCGGTCGGGCCGAGGCCGCCGTGGCGGAGAGCAAGGCCAACGCGGAGGCGGCCGCCGTCCGCGCCCGGCTGGAGGCCGAGGCGGCCGGTATGAAGGAGAAGGCCGTCGCGATCGAGAAGGTCGGCCTGGCCGAGGCCGCCGTGGCGGAGAGCAAGGGCAACGCCGAGG
The DNA here is from genome assembly GCF_041261265.1 of Streptacidiphilus sp. MAP12-33. Lineage (NCBI taxonomy): Bacteria > Bacillati > Actinomycetota > Actinomycetes > Kitasatosporales > Streptomycetaceae > Streptacidiphilus > Streptacidiphilus sp. MAP12-33. The sequence goes on along the minus strand of NZ_JBGCCA010000031.1, from coordinate 5,875 downwards.
CCGCGGCGATCCGAGAGAAGCTGCTCGGCGAGGCGGCCGGTCTGGAGAAGAAGGCCGCGGCGATGGCCGCCCTCGACGAGGTCTCCCGGGCGCACGAGGAGTTCCGCCTGCGGCTCGCCGCCGACAAGGACGTGCGGCTCGCGGCGCTGGAGGTCCAGGCCAAGGTCGCCGAGGCGCAGGCCTCGGTGCTGGCCGCCGGCCTGGAGAGCGCGGACATCGACATCGTCGGTGGCGACAGCGTCTTCCTGGACCGGCTGGTGGGCGCGGTGTCCTTCGGCAAGTCCATCGACGGCGCGGTGCAGGGCTCGGAGACCGTCAAGGCGCTGGGCGCGGAGTGGCTGAACGGCGACCGGAGCTTCGGTGACGACGCCACCGAGGTGCTGCGCTCCCTCGCGGCCGGCGGGCCCTGGAACCTGGCCCTGCTGATGAAGCTGCTGAACGGCACGGGTGCCGACGGATCCCTGCCGGTGGACCCGGCCCGGTTGCTGAACGGTGGTGGCACGGCCGGTAAGTGACGAGAAACCGGTCAGAGCGCAGGACAGGCACAGGCAGCAGAACAAGCAAGGGACACGGGAAGCAGCGATGGGCGTCGAGGACGGCACCTACCAGATCCTTCGGGCGCGGCTCGGAGAGCGCGCGGTCGAGCTGGGGCGGCGGGCGGCGGAGGTCAACGAGGCGCGGCAGAAGGAGTTCGGCTCCCGCGCGCTGGAGCTCGCGGCCTCGGCGCGGCCGCGCACGGCCGGCGAGGGCACCGTCTGCGGTGTCGTCGCCGTCCGTCCGGACGTGCTGCTGCTGGGCACGACGGCGCCGGACCTCGACGCGGGCCTGCTCTCGCTGCACGCGCTCGACGGCTCGGCGCTCGACCCGGCAGCCGTTCCGGGCCTGCTGGACGACGAGCGGTTCCACCGCGAACTCGCGGAGCTGCTGCGCTACTACCGCGGCGCCCGCCTCGCCGACCTGGTCCGCACGCCGTCGGGCAAGCTGCTGGCGGTCTTCCGTACCGGCGAGAACGACGGTGACCTGCGGGTACTGAGCTGGCAGCTGACGGACGGGCGGGTCGAGTACCTCGGCAACCACGGGGAGCGCGACCTGCCGCAGTCGCCAGTCTACGTGCTGCCGTGGACCGTCGTCGGGCGCGAGCACCACCAGCACGGGCGGATCCGGATCGAGGCCGGCGGCAGCGACGGCGGCGAAGGCCGCGCGGTCTCCGTCGCCACCACCGGCGGCAGCCTCACCGTCCACGCCGTCCCGGGCGACCGCGTGCTCTTCGAGGAGCCCGTCGACGAGCCGCTGCAGAGCCTCGCCGACGCCACCGTCGCCTACGCCGCGACCGGCCCGCTGCTGCTCCTGCGCATCCGCCCCTACAACGAGCCCGCCGACCGCTACCTGGTCGTCAACACCCGTACCGGCTCGGTGCGGAGGCAGGACTCGCTCGGATTCGGCGCGCGGCTGCTGCCGGCCGAGCAGGGCCTGATCTTCCCCGGCGGCTACGAGCTGGCCGACGGCACCCACCGTGCCTTCCGCATCGAGGGCGCGGAGGGCACGGAGGGCGGGGAGGGCGCGGACGCGGCGGGAGGGGATGCGCTGCGCTTCGACGCCGTGCTGCCCGCGCCCAACGGCGAGGACCTGCTCTACGTCCTGCGCCGGCCCGGCCGCGCCCAGGTGCTGCTGCTGCCGTGGAACACCGTCCGGCGCGAGGCCGGAGCGGCGCTGCACGGCGCCGCGTACGCGCTGCTGCCCGACGGCACGCTGGTGCTGGTCAAGCCGGACCGCGAGCCGGTGCGCACCCACGAGCTCCAGCGCTGGGAGACGCCGTTCCAGTCGGCCGACCACGCCGCCGCCCAGCCGGTCGGCGACGGCCCGCTGGCCCGCATCGGCAACGCCGATCTGGTGCGCGGCATCGCCGACTGCCTCGACGTGGTGCGCACCGCCAACGCCGCCGCCCAGGACAACCAGGCGGCCTCCCTGGCACCGCAGTTGATCCTCGACGCCTGTGCCAAGGCGGCGGGCCGCCACTACTGGCTCGCCGACCTCGGTCTGCTGCGGCCGCTCGCCGAGCTGCGTGAGTCCGCCGAGCAGGTCGTCGCCGAGCAGGCTCGCGTCCGCGGGCTCGCGGCCCGAGCCGCGCGGGCGCTGGAGGAGGCACGGGAGGAGGCCGCCTCCCTCTTCCGCCGCTCGCACGGCGAGCCGCCCACCGACGCCGACGCCTGGACGCGGCTGCTCGCCGAGCTGCGCCAGGCCCAGGGCCGCACCCGGCTGCTGCGCGAGCTGCCGCAGCTCGACGTGGCCGCGCTGTGCCGTGTCGAGGAGGAGCTGGCCGCCGAGCTGACGGCGGCGACGGAGCGCGCCTTCGCCTTCTTCGCGGGTCCGGACGCCTTCGCGGCCCCGCTCGCGGCGGCCCGGCACGCGGCCGAGGAGGCGGAGGCCGTCGCGAGCGCGGCGGAGGCCGCCCATCTCGCCGACCGGCTCACCGAGCAGGCGGACGCGCTGGCCACGGTCACCGATCTGGTCACCGGCGCCGTCGCCGCGGATCCGGCCGCCGGGACGGCCGTCCTGCTCGCCATCGGCGAGGTGCTCGCGGCGGTCAACCGCGCCCGCGCGGTGCTGGCCAACCGCCGCCGCGCACTGCTCGACACCGAGCACCGCGCCGCGCACGCCGCGGAGTCCGCGCTGCTCGCACAGGCGACCACAGCCGCACTCGCCGCCGCCGACAGCCCCGCCGCCTGCGATGACCAACTCGCACGGCTGATGCTGCGCGTGGACGGGCTGGAAGCCCGCTTTGCCGAGGCCGAGGACCTCGCCGCGGATCTCGCCCTGCGGCGCGAGGAGATCCAGCAGACCTTCGCCGCGCGGCGGCAGACACTGCTGGACGAGGCCGCCGCGCGCGCCGACCGCGTCGCCGCGTCCGCGCGGCGCGCGCTCGACGCCCTGCGGCGTCGGCTCGCGGGCCTCGGCTCCGCCGCCGACATCCACGCCGCCGAGGCCGCCGATCCGATGGCGGTGCGGGTCCGCGCGGCGGCGGGGGAGCTGCGGGGGCTGGACGACCAGGTCCGCGCCCAGGAGTTGGAGGACGGCCTCACCGGCGCGGTCCGCACCGCCCTGCGCGAACTGCGCGACCGCGCCGACCTCTCCGAGGACGGCGGCGCGAGCGTCCGCCTGGGCCGCCACCGCTTCGCCGTGCGGCGCGAGCCGGTCGAACTCACCCTCCAGCCGGACGGCGACGGCCTCGCCTTCCTCGTCACCGGCACCGGCTACCGCCGCGCGGCGCACGTGCCCGAGCTGCTGGGCGGCCGGGAGTTCTGGACGCAGCCGCTGGTCAGCGAGTCGCCCGCGCTCTACCGCTCGGAGTACCTGGCGGCGGCACTGCTGGCCGAGGTGGCCGCGGCAGGCGCGGGCGCGAGCGCGCCGGGAACGGGCGGGTCGCTCACGGCGGGTGGCGCCGCCGCGCTGAACGGCTCTGCGCTGAACGGCTCCGCGCCCCACGTCGTGGGCGCTGCGGGGGAGCTGCCGGTGGCGGGTGGGGCGCTGGTGCCGACGGGTGCCGCGCTGCTGTCGGGCGGTGCCGCGGGCCTGGCGGTGGCCGTCGGCTCGTCGCAAGACATCGGTCCCGACGTCACCGCCGTGCCGCTGCTCGACCGGGTCCGGAGTGCCGCCGAGCGCGCGTACGACGAGGGGTACGAGCGCGGCGTGCACGACCACGATGCCGCGCTCATCCTCGACGCGCTGCTGCGGTTGTCCGCCGGGGCGGGGCTGCTGGCGTTCCCGGCGCAGTCCCGTGCCGCGGCGCAGCTGTTCTGGGCACACGGCGCGACGGACACGCAGCGGTCCGCGTGGCAGCGGCGGGCGCGCTCGCTCGCCCTGGCCGGTGCCCACTTCGGGGTGGCCGGGACGGCCTCGGCACGCGCCGAGCTGGCGGCGGAACTCGGCGACGCGGTCGCGGGGTTCGCCGACGAGCTCGGCCTTCCGGGCGCGGTGGCCCGCTCGGGCGACTACCTGCTCGCCGAGCTCGCCGGCCCCCGCGAGGGCTTCGCCACCGGCCTGGCCGCCCGCGCCCTGCTCGACGGCTTCCACCACACCGACGCCGCCTCGGCCCTCACCGCGGACCTCCGCGCTCTCGGCACCGACATCCCGGCCCGCCACCAACTCGCCGCCGCCTGGCTCACCGCCTACGCGGCCTCCCGCGCGGAGCTTGCGGGAGACGCGTGGGGTGCGGGTGGCGCCCAGGCCGCGAGCAGCGCCACCGGCGCGGCGGGAGCCTACGGCTCCGTGCCCGGCGACCCGGCGGCTTCCGGCACGGTCGACGGGGGCGACAGGGGCGACGCCCGTGGTTCGGCAGGTGGTGCCCTCGGCGCACCCGGCGCCTCCGGCGCCTCCGGCGCACCCGGCGCGGCCGGCGCCGGCGCCGGCGCCCCGCGTCTCGACGGCCTCGACGAGGCCGTCGCGCAGCTCGTCGCGCCGGGACTGCCGCGTTACGACGTCACCGCCGCCGTCGAGGAGACCGTGACCGGTCTGCTCGGAGCGCACCCCCGGATCAAGGACGGGCGGCTGACCGTGCGGATCGACGAACTGCCCGACCGCGCCCGGACGTTCCGGGAGGAGCGGGCGCCCGCCTTCCGTGCCTTCCAGCGGCAGCGCGCGGAGGTGCTGGGGGCCGAGCGGGCGCGGCTGCGGTTGGACGACTACCGGCCGCAGCCGCTCGCCGGCTTCGTGCGCAACCAGCTCATCGACCAGGTGTACCTGCCGCTGGTCGGCGACAACCTGGCCAAGCAGCTCGGCACGCTCGACGCGACGGCCACCACCGACCGCAGCGGGCTGCTGCTGCTCCTCTCGCCGCCCGGATACGGCAAGACCACGCTGCTGGAGTACGTCGCCGACCGGCTCGGCCTGCTCATGGTCCGGGTCGACGGACCGGCGCTCGGCCACGGCACGGTCTCCCTCGACCCGGACCGCGCGCCCGACGCCGCCGCCCGCCGCGAGGTCGAGAAGATCGTGTTCGCTCTGGAGGCGGGTAGCAACGTGCTGCTGCACGTGGACGACATCCAGCACGTCTCCGCCGAGCTGTTGCAGAAGTTCATCCCGCTGTGCGACACCCAGCGCCGCGTCGAGGCGGTCAGTGACGGTGTGGCGCGCAGCTTCGACCTGCGCGGGCGCCGCTTCGCCGTCTGCCTGGCGGGCAACCCCTACACCGCCAACGGGCAGCGTTTCGAGATCCCCGACATGCTGGCGAACCGCGCGGACGTGTGGAACCTCGGCGAGGTGCTGACCGGACACCAGGGCCTGTTCGCACTCTCCTTCCTGGAGAACGCCCTTGCCGCCAACCCGGTGCTCGCGCCGCTCGCGGGTGGCGATCCGGCCGACCTGCGGTTGCTGGTGGCGCTCGCCGACGGCGACCCGGCCGCCCAGGCCGACCAGCTCTCCCGGCCGGTGCCGGACCTGGACCGCGCCGTCGCCACGCTCACCCGGCTGCGTGCGGTCCAGCGCACCGTGCTCACGGTCAACACCGCCTACATCGCCTCGGCCGCACAGGAGGAGCGGACCCGTACCGAGCCACCATTCCTGCTCCAGGGTTCCTACCGGACCATGGCGCAGCTGGCGGCCAGGATCGACCCGGTCCAGAGCGACGCCGAGGTCGAGGCGCTGCTGGACGACCACTACCTGGCCGAGGCCCGCACGCTCGGCAGCGCCGCCGAGGCCAACCTGCTCAAACTGGCCCAGTTGCGCGGCCGCGCCACCGCCCAGGAGTCCGCCCGCTGGCGGACCCTCTGCGCGGGCTACGCCGGCTGAACGGCCTGAACGGCCTGAACGGCCTGAACGGCCTGAACGGCCTGAACGGCCTGAACGGCCTGAACGGCCTGAACGGCCTGAACGGCCTGAA